>NZ_JBFLUG010000205.1:0-9707 GCF_041008525.1 Parafrankia sp. FMc2
TCCTCCTGCTTCGAGGAGGCCATGTCTGCCATGGTCAACGTCACCGGTCTTGAAGATCCCATCTCGCCCTGCGCTACAGAGGTTTCAGTGATCCTCGTGTCTCACGGGACTCTGACAGACAGGGCGATCCTGGATCCGGCCGTTCGGTCTTGGCTGATCGGACCCGAACTGTTCCCGTCGCCGAGGGACTCGACGCTGGCAATCTGCTGGAGCTGCGGCCAGCCGCTCGCAGGTAATTTCGTAAATCTTTCGATCCAGCTCCTCAAAAGATTAGTCGAACTAACCGCGCCAGATGCCCATGCGAATCAGGAACCCGCCTGCGTTGTCGCGGCGCGAGACGGGCTGCCGTCGCGGCGTATAGGAATCATGGCTCGCTCTCCACCGAAGCGGGAAGGAAACATGCGAATTCCGGCACTGGACGGGGCCGTGTACGAGATCACCGACGAGCATCGGCTGCTCGCCACCCGGATCCACGGTGACGACTCCGGCTGCCGGGGGTACGCCCGGGCGTGAGTCCGATACCCGCCGGGCGGAGTGCCGTCCCGGGCTCGGATCGATACTGGGAAGAATGCGGCGGACGCGGATAGTCCATCGTTTCACCGGCAGAGGACAGCATCGCTGGCGTAACCATGGGTGGGATTGACCTGAACCATGGCCGGACGGGCTGTCGGATGTTCCGGGAGACGTGACGAGTCGCTGGCCGGACTCCTCGCCAACCACCCCGACCGCTTCGGCTTCTTCACCAACGTCGCGACATTCCACGCCGACCTGGCGATTCAGCAGGTCGGCTACGCGCTGGACATCTACACACTCGTTGTCGGACAGATGCTGGTACAGATCACTCGGGCATCAGACTGGCTGCGGCCGTGGCGCCGAGTTCCCGGCAGGCTTCGCGCGCGGTCGTGTCGGCCTCGCCGATGACCGTGAGTGGCTCACACAGACGTTTCCACTTCAGACCAGTCGTGATGCCCTCCACCCCGCGGACCGCGCCAGTCGTGTCACTGTTGCCGTGTACGTAGAGCCCATAAGGACGACCGACCGTGGCATCGAGGCACGGGTAGTAGATCTGGTCGAAGAAGTGCTTGAGCGCGCCGCTCATGTAGCCGATGTTGGCCGGGGTGCCCAGCAGGTAGCCGTCCGCGGCGAGCACGTCGACCGCGGACGCGGCCAGTGCGGGACGGACGACGACGTCGACACCCTCGATCGCGTCGTCCCGGGCACCGGCGAGCACCGCCTCCAGCATCGCCTGCATCGTCGGTGACGGAGTGTGGTGGACGATCAGCAGCGTCGACATCGCGGTCATGTTATTGCCCCGGCCTCGCCGCACCGGCCGTCCGGCGCTGAGGAACCGTCGCGCCAGGGCACTCTGCCGTCAGCCGTGTAGTGGCGCAGCGGTGAGCGCGCACCTGGGCGCCTCACCCTTCACGGCTCGACGATCGGATCCCCGCCTGAGCGGGGGCCGGCGGGCGGGCGACCCGACCATCGCCTGATGCGGCGGTGAAGCAGGACGCCGCCCCCAGGCGCTGCTCTCGTTCGCATTCGTTCATGCGCATGACGGACGTGGGCGACCGCGTGCGACGCGAAAACCCACGTCGTCCACCCGGAGATCCGGATGGCTCCGGCGCCGCACGGACGCCCGGCAGCTCCAGTGCTCGTCGAACCACCCACCGCCCCGGAGCACCCGGTAAGCGCCGTAGACCGTGGGATCATAGGTGTCCCAGCACCAGTCCCACACATTCCCCAGCATGTCGTGGAGGCCCCACATGTTGGGTGCCTTGCCACCGACCTCGTGCATCCGCTCGCCCGAGTTGGCGCGGTACCAGGCGATCTCGTCGAGAGCTCCGTAACGTGGGCCGACGGAATCCGCCCGGCAGGCATGTTCCCATTCGGCCTCGGTGGGCAGCCGGTAGCCGTCGGCGGAGGCGTCCCAGTCGACACGCTCACCGTCGGCCTGGATGCTGTAGACGGGCACCAGGCCTTCGTGCAGCGACAACTCGTTGCAGAATCGGACGGCGTCCCACCAGGAGACGCTCTCGACCGGTAGCCGATCGCCCTGGGCAGCACTCGGCGGCTCACCGATGACCTGCGCATAGAGCGCCTGGGTGACCGGAAACGCGGCAAGGCGGTACGGCGCGAGCTCGACCGACCAGGTCCGCTGCGTCCGCCGATCCGACAATGTCACCACCCCCGACGGGATGGGCATCATCTCTGGCGCCTCACCTACCTCCACAGCGGAAAGATCTTACCAGCGAGTGGTCCGGTCGCCCCCGCCAGCGCTCACCTCGAACAGCAGGTCGGCGCGGTCGGGCGCGACGAACAGGAGGTCACCGACCTCGACGGACGCTGTCGACACCAGTTCCGGCTGATCCCGCCGCAGTTTCGCGACGGTCGCGCGCAGCACGGTGCCACCGTCGATCGCCGCGAGCACGGTGTCGAGGTCTGGCTGACGTGTCCACCTGGCCGGGATCCAGATCGATCTCGCTGGTGGTGGGGCCGAGGTCGGCGGTGCAGATCTCGCCGCCCGTCGTCTCGGTCGAGATCCGCACCGGGTGGCGGTCCACGATGTCGAGTGCGGTGGGCACGTTGGGGCACGAACCACTGCCGAACGGCGCCAGTGCCAGGGTGTCGCCGGGGAGCAGCACCGCGATCGGCCAGTGCCAGAGCCGCTGCCGCGGCCCCGATGCCCCTCGGCAGCCGACCATGCCTACAGTCCCGAGCGAAGGTCACAGCTTTTCGACGCGGCCGGCGGCGGTCTGGTTCACGCCGATGGCCTCGGCTGGCGTGATCGAAGTCGGGCCGTCCGCCTGGGCACCGACCTGGGTGTCGACGGGCGGCGCCTGGCCGGGGAAGGGGCGGCTGGGGATCTCCGCGCGCAGCACCGGCGCGATGTCGCTCTGGAAGAGCACCATCGTCTCGCGGTGCTCCTTCGTGGTGAGGCCGTCGGCGTCGGTGTGCAGGTGCATCACTTCGTGACCGAGCTGCTCGTGGTACCAGTGGACCTTCTCGATGATCTATCGACGGGTGCTGTGGTAGCCGGCGGTCCCGGCACCGACGAGGGCGTCGGCCGGGTCGCGCCCGTAGGCCACCCAACGCTCCCGGTAGTGGGGGACCAGTTCCGCGTACGGCTCGACCGGGTTGGTGACGTTCGCCGAGAAAAGGGGATCGCCGTACCGGGCGGCAAGATCCACCGACGCCCTGCTGGTCGCGCTGCCGTGCCAGATCCGGATCTCCGGCTGCAGCGGCCCGGGCCAGGTCTCGGCGGCCTCCAGTGACGGCCGGAACCGGCCGGACCAGGTGACCTTGTCCTCCCGCCACAGCCGGCGGAACAGCTCGTAGGACTCGCGGTTGCGGTCCCACTGGTCGGCGGTCGTCACGTGGAACAGCTGGGCCTGCGCGGCGCCGTTGCCCTTGCCGACCATCAGCTCCAGGCGCCCGCCGGAGAGCTGGTCGAGGGTGGCGTAGTCCTCGTAGGCGCGCACCGGGTCGAGCAGGCTCAGCGTCGTGACGGCAGTGAACAGCCGGATTTTCGTCGTGCGCGCCGCGATGTGGCTGAGCACGACCGGTGGCGACGAGGAGATGAACGGCCGCTCGTGCCGCTCGCCGATCCCGAAGCCGTCGAACCCCAGCTCCTCGACCAGGATCGCGTTGTCGACCACCTCGCGGAACCGGGCGGCGGTGGAGCCGCGCGCCCCGGTCGACGGATCGGGCGCGTGCACGATCAGGGTGATGGCCAGAAACCTCATGCGGTGTTCCCCACTTCCCGAACCATCGCCATCGCCACCGCTTCCAGACGACGGTGAGTCAGATTCAAAACTCCATCAAACCGATAGACAAATGTAGGTTTTTATCGACCTCTGTCCTCGGGTTGCGGCGACCCGGTCTCGAAGGGCCAGCGTTCACACGATGACGACAGATCACATCGCGGGGCATCTGCGACCCGGCGGGCACCCGCCCGGCGGCGTCCGCGACAGTGCCGACGTGCGGGTGGAACAGCACCGCCTGCCCCTGACCTACGCCGCGTTCGCCGCGCTGCCGGACGCGTCCGGCGAGCAGAGCGCGGCGGTCGCGCAGCTTCTCCCGCTCCACGGGCATGCGATCGACAACGGCGATGCGGAGCTGCTGGCCCAGGTGTTCGCCGACCCGCCCGTGCTCGGTGACCCGCCCGCCCTCGGCGATGCGGCGCCTCCCCGTCCCACCACACCGTGAACACCGAGATGAAGCGGGTGCCCGGCGGCCTGGCCGCGTGGAGCCGGCTGGTGACGATCGCCGGCGACGGCAGTGCCGCGAGCGTCGACGTCCTCGACCTTCTCACCGAGACGCCCGCCGGCTGGCGGGTGGCCCGGCGGACCGTGCACCCGCGCCACGGCGGCCCGGCCGTCGTCGCCGACGGGACGACACCGTGGGTGTGAGAGTCGTGCCGGTCGACGCGGCGACCTACGCCGAGGTCCGCGACCTCCTCGCCAGGCATCCGCACGTGTTCGACAACATCGCGCTGGCGGCCCTGCCCGGGGCCTACACCGACGACGCCACCCTGGGCGGGGCGCCGCTCGCGCAGCTCGCGAACGGGCTCCCGTTCGGGCGGGTGATGTTCCCGCACCACACCACCGACATCGCCGTCCACCGCGTCGACGACGACACCCTGCGGGTGTGGGCGAAGTACTTCGTGCTCCGCGGCGACGGAACCGCCGGCTCGGGCGACTACCAGGACACGGTGGTCCGCACGCCGCGGGGCTGGCGGATCGCCGAACGCGACGCCTCCCGCGGCAACCGGCCCGACGACGACCCCGACGGCCCCTCCACACGGACGCTCACCGCCGCCACCTGGATTCCGTCCGCAGACTGACTGACCGACTCCGGCCGTACGCTGCCCGCAGGCCGCACCAACCCCGATCAGTCCTGGACGACATCCTCGACAGTGGTCGCGGTGGCCGCGTGGCGAAGCCACAGGTCGAGCTGACCGGCGTCGACAGTGGCCAGGATCCGCTCCCGCAGCGCGGCAGGCACCGACACACCGCGGCTCTCCAGGACCAGTAGCACCGACCGCGCCTCGCCACGCGCCTCGCCACGCGCCTCGCCACGCGCCTCAGCCCGAGCGTCGACCTCGTTCAGCATGTCGTCGTAGTAGCGCTTTCCAACCGCCGTGGTCATGAGGAACTCCTCCCACCGGGCCCGGGCCGCCTCGGTCAGCCTGGCCACCGTCACATTATGGTAAAAGATCTTCGCGTCCGGTTCCAACGTGACCAGCGCCGCCAGCAGCGCGGGGAACATCACGTCCACGTCGGCATCGGTGAGATGGCACATCGCCGAGAGCAGCATGCGCGCCGGCCAGGCAGCCGCCACCTCTTCGTCGACGATCGCAGGGACGTCGGAGGGCGTACCGAAACGCGGCCGAAGCTGCGCGCCGCTGGCGGTGTCCTGCTCGATCTGCCTGCCGTACCAGGCCGCGACAGCCCGGATCGGGGAAGAAGACCACCAGCGAGGCCTTGATCGCGAACTCCCGCTCAAGATGCCCGACGTAGAGCTTCCAGGAAGCGAGTTTCTCCGGGTCCCGGCCGCGCTGCACCTCGAACACGACAGCCCGCACCGGCCTGCCGTCGGGCCCGCAGAGCAGCACCATGGCATCGGCCTGGTAGGTCCGCGGGCGAACGTTCGGGTCGTACAGTCGCGCCTGGTCGAAGGCCGGGGTGTCGTCGCCGAGCAGCGTCTGCACCCAGTCAGGCAGGGACGGGTCGAGCCGAACCAGCTCGATCGGCGTCTCGTGGGCCGAGGAAGGCATGGCGGCATGATGCCGACCGGGGCCGGCAGAACACGGTCGGCGAGGCGCCCGAGGGGGTCACGTGGACCGCGGACTCCCCGGTCCTTATGATCGGCCTCGCGCAACAAACGGACTCGTGAGTCCGTTTCGACGGCGAGCGCGGGGTGACGCATGAAGGACCGCGAGACAGCACGGGCGCCGCTGGCCAGGCCGGCGACGCGGACCGAGTCGGCAGTGCAGGCCGGGTCCGCCAGGTCGGCCGGGTCGGCAGCACAGCAGGCGCCACAGAAACGGCTGGCCCGGCGGGCCTCGACGAGCAACGGGGCCCTGACCGTCCTCATCCTGGCGGCCCTGACCTTCTCGCTGGCCCAGACAGCGGTCGTACCGGGCCTGACCCACCTCACCGAGGCGCTCCACGCGAGCCGGGAGGACGTCTCCTGGGTGGTGAGCGGCTACCTGGTCTCGGCCGCCATCCTCACGCCGGTGATCGGGCGGCTCGGCGACATGTTCGGCAAGCGGCGGATGCTGGTCGTCTCCCTGACGGGTTTCGCCGTGGGATGCGCGCTGGCGGCGCTGGCACCGAACGTCTGGGTGCTCGTGCTCGCCCGGGTGGTGCAGGGAGCCGGCGGCGGCATCTTCCCGTTGTGCTTCGGGCTCATCCGGGACAACATCCCGACGGAGCGCCGGGCCGGGGCTGTCGGCCTGATCGCGGCCATCGCGGGGATCGGCGCCGGTGCCGGGCTGATCATGGGCGGCGTCCTGATCGACTACGCGTCCTGGCAGTGGATCTTCTGGATCGGGGCGATCATGTCGGGTGGCGCGGCGCTCGGGGCGCTGCGTCTCGCGGACTCCGGCACGCCCACCCCGGGCCGGGTCGACGTGCCCGGCGCGGTGCTGCTCGCCATCGGTCTCACCGCCCCGCTGATCGCGCTGACCAGAACGACCACGTGGGGCTGGGGAAGCCCGCGCACCCTCGGTCTGATGGGCGCGGGGCTGGTCGTCCTGGTGCTGTTCGGTGTGTACGAACGACGTGTCGCCGAGCCCCTCGTCGACATGCGTGCCCTCGCCATCCCCGCGGTCGCGGCGACGAACTTCGCCACGCTGCTGGTGGGCTTCGGGCTGTTCGGCGCGTTCGTCCTGGTGCCGCAGATCGCCCAGACTCCCGAGTCCGCGGGCTACGGCTTCGGCCTGGACGCCACCGGCTCCGGGCTCCTGCTGCTGCCGGCCTGCCTCGCGATGCTGGTCACCGGCAGTCTCGCGGGGAGGGTGAACGCGCTGATCGGCTCGCGGGCCGCGCTGGTGGGCGGCCTCGCCGTCTCCGCCGCCGGTCTGGTCCTGCTCTCCGCCCAGCACGGCAGCGAGGGGATGGTGCTCGGCCTCTGCCTGGTCGTCTTCACCGGCATCGGCACCGGCATGGCGGCCGTTCCCACCATCATCATGGGTGCGGTGCCGGCGGAGATGACCGGGCAGGCGACCGGTGTCAACGCGCTTGTCCGCTCGGTGGGCTCCGCGCTCGGGTCGCAGGTGGCGGCCACCCTGCTGACCCGCAGCGCCAGCGCCGAGCATCCCCTGCCCACCGACGGCGCCTTTGCCGACGCGTTCCTGCTCGGTGCCGGCGGCCTCGTCCTCGCGGCGCTGGCCGCTCTTCTCATCCCACGCCGGAGCCAGCCTGCTCCCCTTTCCGGGGAGGGATAAATCCGTCGACAGGGTGTGTTGCCCTCGGGACGGACGGACTTTCGGTGGCCGACTCCACGGTCGCGGGATGCGAGATGTACATGCGGCGACTGGCGTTGACGACGGTCATGGTGACGGCGATCGGCCTTCTCGTCGCCTGCGCCTGCGGCGGCGACGGAGGCGGTGGCGCGGGAAGCGACCGCGTCCAGGCGGTCGACGACCCGGTCACCAGAAGTTCTCTGAACGACGTCTGCGACGGGAAGGTGGCCCTGACCCCCGCCCGGCCCTTCGCCGGGCCGGCGCCCCATCCGGTGCAGGTGTTCAGCCAGCAGCAGGGAAACGACCCCGGCGGGGAGACGTTCCCCCTCCGGATGATGACCAACGTGAGCCCCGGGGAAGCCCGGGCGCTGATGGCCCCGCAGGAGCAGATCCAGCTGGTCGCGTGCGGTGAGCGGGTCGCCGACACGCCCACGGAGGTGTTCTGCCGGGTGGATCCGGCCAGCCCCGTGGTGCGCGACCATCTCGCGTTCTGGGCCGCGTTCGCCGGCCTTCAGGAAGGCGACCGCCCGGACCTCGCCATCCTGCGGGACCGGGTCGACCAGGTTTTCCTCGGCGAGTTGCAGAACATCGTCCAGGGAATGCGCAACCGCCCGGGAGAATCTGTCCGCGGCCCGCTGCACCTGCTGGTGACCGGTGTGTCGCAGGAGAACGGGACCGTGGCGGTGGACAGCTGCGTGGACGAGACCGAGCGGGAGACGATGCAGCAGTCCGAACCCACCGGTGAGGTGGGCCTCCGCCACCGGATACGGGTGAACCTCACCCCGGCCGCCGGCAGCTATGTGGCCACCGGCTGGGCGGATCCGCCGCCGGGTGGCTGTCCCCCACCGGCCGGCCGGATCGGCTGATCCGCGCGGTCGTCGGTCCGGTGTCCGGCCGGCCGGGTTCAACCCGGCCGGTCGGACACCAGTTATCGGTTCTCCGGCGTCTCCGGTCACCGCCGGGGGCGGAAGTAGTTCCTGATCATGTAGGACGTCACCTTCGCGCCGATCTTCGCCCCCTCGACGTCGGCCGTCCGCGTGTGGATGCCGCCCCAGATCCGAGCCTCGATCACCTCGGCGATCGCGTGCGAGAAGCCCCGGAAATGCCGGGTGGTACCCGAATTCGCGCTGTAGGCGCTGAAGGGAATGTCGTCCCGGCCGAAGAAGTGTGCCAGGGCGGACATGCTCCCCGCCGTGAAGCAGGCGTGTCCGGAGGTGAAGTCGGGGTGCGGGGGCGTGACGAGCAGCGGCATCCAGTTCGGGTCCGCCACGGTGGCCGGGTTGCCGTCGGTGTCCGCCAGCTGGATGGCGGTGACCGGCCGCCAGAACATCCAGGCCGCCTTCTCGCTGAAACAGGCGGTGGTCGCGTCGGCCTCGGCGAGATCGACCATCGCGAACATCCGGGCCGTCTGCAGGAGGTTCAGACGCTGACCCGTGGCGAGCTGACGTTTGATCTCCCACTCGCCGAGGTGCCGGTCGTGCCACCAGATGGCGGCCTGGGTCTGGTCGGCGGTCCGGGTCGTGCTGTTCACCGCGCCGATCGTCCTGACCTCGTTGAGGTCCCGAGCGTACTGGGCGGATGTCAGCGCGGGCGGGCCGGCCGAGCGGAACATCGACGCGGACGGGATGAGGAACGGCCGCAGGTTCGCCACCCAGGCCGTGTCGGAGGCGAAGGTCGGCGGGGTGGGCCGCCACTGGCCGGGCTGGCTGCCCACCGGCCAGGCCGGGTCGCCGAACGCCCCGTCGTTCTGCCGGGCACGGATCATCGCGGCGGCGGTCTGGCCGCCCACCGCGACGCCGCTCCGCCTCGCGGTGTCGTCCGGGATTCTCGCCATCCAGTCGTCGTACTGGGCCTTCAGGCGGGCCTGCTGGGCCGGGAAAAGGGAACCGAGAACGCGAAATGCGGCTGTCCCGACCGCCGCGCTGGTGGATTCGCGCCCGCTGGTGCGCGGCGCGGACAGGTAGGGCTGGTAGGGCCGGCCCGAGATGGCGTTCACCGCGTCGTAAATCGCTCCGTGCACCATCGCGAAGCTGCGCGCCTGAACCTGCGGCTGCTGACCGGCCACATCCCAGATCGCGGTCTGCGCGTTACGGTCCCAGACGACGACCGCGTTTTCCGGCTCTTCGTAGTTGACCGGGGATCGTGATTGCCGAACTACTGGCCGTGACGTGTGGCCGTGACGGTGCGTAGCGGCGATCTGGTCCAGGAAGGGGGCGCACCCGCCACCTGGGATGATCGT
>NZ_JBFLUG010000206.1:0-9671 GCF_041008525.1 Parafrankia sp. FMc2
CGCACCCGTTCTCACCCGGTTGATCTTTTCCTTAGACAAGAACGATCATCCCAGGTGGCGGGTGCGCCCCCTTCCTGGACCAGATCGCCGCTACGCACCGTCACGGCCACACGTCACGGCCAGTAGTCCGGCAATCACGATCCCCGGTCAACTACGAAGAGCCACGTTTGCTCAGTAACAAAATCTGACGCACTCCCCCTGGGGGCTCGGTGGGCGGTCTGCCCGACATTCGAGGGAGTTGCTGACCGAAGTCGGCAATGCTTTCTATGGGGAGATTCGGACAGTGCGTCGCCCGCGGATTCTGCGGGCCATATCCAGGCTCCTTCGCGCGTGGGGCCGAGTGTAGAACGTTTGCTTAGCAACAAAAGTCATCGGTCTCCAAGATCGGACCGTGCAGCGACCGCCGGCCCATGCGGCGCCGGCGCTGCATGGGCCGAGCACACACCGATGGCCAAGGCCCGCGATGGCCGCGGTGGGCAGCCCTCGAGTGCATCGCTCGCACGAAGGCGCCGCCACAGATGACCAGCCCGGCCTGTGGCCGCTGGTCGCCCTGCCAGGCAGGTCGCGGCGCGGATGGGGCAGTCGACAGCTGCTCTCGCCGCGCTGCGGCGGTTGTCCGACACCCGGCGCGCATGCGGAAGCAGCGATGACCACCTATGGGCACCGCTGACCGGGTCTGTGCTGTTCGGTATCCCGCAGACCACCTGCTCGGCAGGCCCGGAGCCAGCGGCCCGAAGCGGGCGACGCACGCGCGGCGGGGCCGGAGACGGAGCTGAACTCCGGCCGAAGGCGGGTCGTGGTCATCGTGCGGTCGCCCGGGGTTCGGCGGACGGAATCCGTCCTCGGTTACCACCCGCGGTGTTCGTCGCCACCCTGGCGGCCAGGCGCGACGACCGGGCATTCCACGGCCATCGCCGCCGTGCCGTGATCTTTCGCGACCGGCGGAACTCGGCCCCGTGCGCCAGTCGGCACTACCCGAGCACAAGACGGCCCTGGCGGGCGAGCGGGCCCGGCAGGCCCGGTGCCGGCTTTCGCCGTCGATCAGACCACGCCAGACATATCAGCCAACAACGCTCGTTGTGGCCAGCATGGTGCATAGCCATGTGTTTGTCACGCATCCGCTCCGGCCGGGCGTCACCTGCATCGACATACCCCACCAGTGGGCATCGTTGTAGATCCACACCGAGGTTGTCCACAACGTGGACACATCCGCGAAACCCTGGATCCCTCCAGATGCGGAACACCACCAGAACCCACGGGGGCCGGTGTCTGAATCACTCGTGAATCAACAGTGGATCGATGTCGACACCGCCAGTGGCCGCGAGTCGAGGCTGCCGAGACGCGGAGCGGACACGGGAACCGACGGTCCGCTGGGAGATTCCTGTGGATAACGGCGCCACGGCTGGCTTCCTCCGCCAACCGCGCCGGTCGCGAGGCCCCGGGCAGGCGGCGAACCTCAGCTCTGGCACCCGCATGGCACGTGATGCCGTAGGCTTGGGAAGGTTGGTCACACGGGGGCGGTGCAGCCCCGGTGATCACGTCCGTCGGGGGCGTAGCTCAACTGGCAGAGCACTGCCTTTGCAAGGCAGGGGTTAGGGGTTCAAGTCCCCTCGTCTCCACAGAACCGTCCGGTATACGAACCGTGTCCCGGGCTGGGATGCGGAACCGCGGTTCGATCTTGTTCCGGCCGTCTACGCGGATCTCCTCGACGAGTGCGTGCGGCGTAGCTTTGCGCAGTGCGGGGCGTGGATCGGGCCGCTCGTGCGTGTTGGTGGGGCAGTCGGCAGGAGGACGGAGCGGATGAGCTCCTGGATGTCTCCGATCTCAGTCAGGGCGGGAGGCTCGGGGGGCGTCTCGATCTGGATCTTCAAGGTGTTGTGTTCGTCGCATGCCTGTGTGAGCTGCTCGTTGAGCTCACGGATCCGTTCCCCGCAGGCGTCGCCGGGCATGGTGCCGTCTTCGAACGCGAGCTGGTACTCGCGGATCTTGCCGCGGGTGGATGCGATCTGGGCCTCGAGGCGTGCGAGGTCGTCGCTCGAGGCACTTACTAGGGCATAAGCCGCAATCACGGCAAGTCAAACGCCCTCTCGGAGGTTTGTGGTGGTTCAAGTCCCATCGTGCTCCTCGACCATATTGCTACACAGAGTAGTAGCTACCGATCTGGAGGGCATGGTTGTGCGGGCCCGCGCGGGTGCGGGAAGCCCCGTTCGCGAGACCGGGGCCAGATAGCGGAGGTCGAGGTCGACGAACCTGGCGAAGGTGGTGGCCGGGTCCTTCACGTACCCAGACGGCGATGGCGGCCGCGTGTCCTCTGCGTGCGCGTAGGTCGGCCGTCCACCCACCTGACCGAGGGCCGCTCCGGCTGATCCATCTGCCGGTTCGTCCATACCGTCCCGCACCACCGCACCATCCAGATCCGCGTCGGCCAGCAGATCCTCACCGTCGAGGAGCCAGTCCCGAGCGATCTACGCATTGTGCTCGCCCTCATCGTCTGACCCGGTGGCGCACGTGCAGGCGGAGCTGACGCGGCCCCTGCCTTCCCGGGCTGTCGCCGGCGATGCCTGACACGATCGTGTCTCCTCGATCCCAAAAATCTGCTCCCGTCACAGTAGACATGCGGGTGCTGTCCTGGGTAGAGTTTCTGTCGTAGCGAAGACGGTTCATGGTCGCGGCAGACAGGAACTGGCGCGAGCAGGGCGGCGGCCAGGGTAGGCCGTCGAGCACCACCACAGAGTTTCAGCAGTACCCGACCAGCCGATTGGGAGAGGAGCAGACGCCATCAGAATCGCCCGAGTGATGGTCTGACTCACTCGGTTGACGCAGGCCCCGGATTGGAAGGTGGTCCCCCGTCACGCATCGCGATCTCCGCAAGCCTGCTCTTTCGGGGCCGGCCACGCGGACTCAGGGAACTCGGCGTACTTAACCAGTAGATGGTGTTGCATCTTCGGGGCCCTGGTGCCATATGGCACCAGGGCCCTCTGGCATGTCCGGGTTTGCGGGGTGCCCTGAGGTGCACGTCTGCGGAGGCGCCAGAGAGCCCGCTCGCCCGACTGGTGGCGACCTGCGACGGGGCTCCCCATCCCTCCTTCGGAGGCAGGGCCGGAGTCCGGGGTGGAGCGCGCCCCGCAAGGTTCGACACGAATAGGGGTCTTGCCCGTGCGTCGCCCAGCTGATGACGTGGAAGGCACACAAGGTGCACACGTGACATCCACGGGAGGGCGAGGCCTATGCCCACGGAGATGAGATCATCCTCACCGGTCGGCGCTGACCCGAAGGATGCGCTGCTCCTGCAGGGCTGGTTCTCCGCGCTGTTTTCTAGGGAGACGCGAGAGGACGAGTGGGCCTCTGTCTGCGTTTCTGACCGGATGCGGTTCTTCGGTGGTCCTCCGGAGCTTCGTTCGGAACGCGCGTGGGGCCAGGACGGTTAGAGGTGGCGCGCCGGACGAGCGACCGGGTCCGACGCGCCGGGGTGTCCAAAGCCCCGCCCCCGGGGTGCGGCGGGTCGGGGCGGGGTTCTGCGCGGCACGGTGCGTGTGGCGCCCTGCGTTGGCTGGGCTGGGTTCCTGACCGTGCTGGACCTGCCGGTACTGGGCGGCGGCTTCTCTCTGACCCTGCTCGTGGACCCGAAGGTTTACGGCGTTCGCCGGGAACAGATGTTGGTCGATGCCCGCGCTGACCGACCCTTCGACACGACCAGCCTGCGTCGTGGAGCAGGACGTGCCCGCAGCCTTGATCGGCCGCACATCCCTATGCGCCGCCGTCGGGCCCCGCCAGGCGCCGGAGAGTAGCTGTCTCCTCGGCCCCGGAAAATCTGTCCCCGTTGCAGTAGACATTCAGGTGCTGTCGTGGGTAGAGTTCCTGTCGTAGCCAAGAGAGTCCATGGTCGCGGCAGATACGAACTGGCGCGAGCAAGGTGGCGGCCAGGGCAGGCCGCCGAGCATCACCGAGAGAAGTTCGGCAGTACCCGGCAGGTGACCGATGAGGAGAGGGGAAGTAGACGCCGTCAGGATCGCCCGAGCGATGGTCTAGCTCGCTCGGATACCGCGCAGGCCCCGGATTGGAAGGTGGTCCCCGGTCACGCATACGCGATCCCCGCACCCCGCCCTCTCGGGTGGGCATGCGGGTTCCAGAATCCGGTGCTTTCTGGCCGGTAGATGGTGTTGAACCCTCGGGGCCCTGGTGCCATATGGCGCCAGGGCCCCTCGATGTGTCATGAGAGGCGCGATGACCCCTGAAAGCACCCGCGAACCCGCTCACAGTCTCGACGACGACGACTACCCCGCCTACACCATGGGCCCCGCACGGCCGAGATGATCGGCACCACACCGGCCTTCCTGCGATCCCTCGGCGAAGCCCGGATGATCACGCCGCTGCGCTCGGAGGGTGGCCACCGCCGTTACTCCCGCTACCAGCTGCGGATCGCCTCCCGCGTCCGCGAACTCGTCGACCAGGGCACCGCGATCGACGCCGCCTGCCGCATCGTCATCCTCGAAGACCAGCTCGCCGAAGCCCAGCGACTCAACCAGCAGACACCCCAACCGGCCACCACCCCACCGCCGCCCACCGAGACACCCTGACCGGCAGGCCGGCCGGGATGCGGGCCCCGTCTTGCCGGTAGCGGCGGTGAAACGTGCACGGTGAGCCAGCCCGCCACCCACCCGCGGCAAGCACAGATCATCGCTCGACCCCGTCCTGTACCCGGCCCCGTGGGTCAGTCGAGTTCGACCCAGACGCGTTTGCCGTCGCCGTGTGTCTCGACGCCCCACCGGGCGGTGAGCTGGTCGACGATGTGGATCCCACGGCCCCGCTCGTCGGAATCGACGATCTCTCGCGCCATCGGCCGCACCGACGACCCGTCAGCGAGTTCCAGACGCAGCACCTCACCGGTGACCCGAAGCGCCAGCCGCAGCTGCCCCCGTTCACCGGCGTGCTGCACAGCGTTGGTCACCAGCTCCGAGACGACCACCACGGCATCGTCGGTCTGCCGGTCATGCCCCCAAGCGAGAAGCAACCCCCGCAACACCTCCCGGGCAGCGCCCGCAGCACGCGCATCAAAGGGTAGATCCACACTGGCCGACCAACCCCTGTCGCGCACCGCAACCAACCCCTCACCCTGTCGATCATGCTCCTGGCATGCTCCTTCCCCACCCGGGGACACAACGAACAGACGCCCCCCAGATGGTCCTCGGACCGTTGCGGGAGTGGGCTGCTGTGTGGCAGCCGGGCCGGTCGCCGTTTCCGGGGGCCGGCTGCCTTTGATGCGAGCCGGGCGGTTGTTCCTAGCCCGCAGCTGCTCACCGTGGACGCCACCCCGGGCGGTCCGGCGACGTCGAGGTCGCCCACGAACGGCTCCCCACCACCTGGCCGCCCCTCGATCGCATCATCTGGGTCTAGCCGTTGAGGGTTATGGCCGGTCTGGCGATGTTCGGGTAGCGGTTCGCATTGTGGACGGTTTTGCCCACCACGCAGGGTCACATAGGTGCTGACCTGCAAGAACGTTCGATTTATTGATCTTTTTGCTGGTGCGGCAGGTCGCCTGCCGGGTGGCCGCATCGCGTTTGTGCAGGTCAGAGGCTTGCGGGTGATTCAAGTCCCATCCTGCGCTTCGGCGTCTTGCTACTCAGCGTAGTAGTTACTGTCCTGGATGGGCGAAGCGTCGTGCTGTGCCGTCAAGGACGGTGTTGAGGCCGGTGGTGAAGGTGGCGTCGTCGCGGTCGGATGCGCGGGCATGGTTCGCATGGGCGAGGTGACCAGCGGCGTAGGCGTTCGGGGTATTGGAGGGTCACGGAGTTGTCCCGGCTGGGCCGTCACCGGGGTGAGGGCGCTGCCGGGAATGTGATGCGCAGGTCCAGTCCGCCGTCCTGCCTGGGGAGAGCGGTGATCTGCGCGTGATGGCTGTCGGAGATGGCCTTGACGATCGTGAGGCCGAGGCCGAACCCGCGGCGGCCTGTGTCACGTGTTCGGTCGGGTCGGCCGCGCCGGAAGGGTTCGAAGAGTCCGTTCACGTCCTGGGGGAGCAGTAGCGGACCGCTGTTCGTGATGGCCAGGTACGTCGGGCCGGTGCCGGTGCCGATTCTGATCCAGCCTCCCGGCACGTTGTGGTTGGCCGCGTTCTCGACCAGGTTGCGGACGAGTTGGTGGAGCAGGATGGGATCGCCGAGCACCGGAGCGGTAGCCAGGTCGGCGGTGATTCGGGTGCTGGTCGGGGTGTCCGTTCTGGTCTGGGCGAGAACGTCGGCTGCGACGTCGGCGAGATCGACGGGGAGCGGTTCGGTGAGTTCGTTACCTCCGTCGGCGAGGGTGAGGAGCCGGTCGACGAGGTCGGTGTTCCTGGTGTTGATGGCCAGCAGGCGGTTGGCGAAGTGGACGGTGTCGGGGTGAGCGGCTGGTTTGGTCGCTTCGAGCTCGATCACGGCTCGTTCCAGCGCGAGTGGGGTGCGTAGTTCGTGGGAGGCGCTCGCGACGAAGCGGCGTTGGCCATCGAAGGCGTGGTCGAGGGTTTCGAGCATGGCGTCGAAGGCATCGGCCAGCCGTCTGATGTCGTCGCTGTGTCTGGTCAGCGCGATCCGCCGGCTGAGGTCGCGGTGCGGGCCGGTGGACCGTGCGATCTGCTCGGCGGTGGCGGTGATGGCATGGAGTGGTCGCAGGCCGCGGCCGGCGATGATCCAGCCGGTGCCAGAGGTGGCGAGGCCGATGGCGAGGACGATGCCGCTGCCTCGAACGAGGAGTGTGTCGAGGGCGGCGTTCCTGATCTTTTCCTCGTTGCCTCTGATCTGTTCGGTGAGGTCGTCGAGGCTGATCCGGCTCCCGTTGGGTGTGGTGATCGTCGTTTCGCCTGCCTGGCCGGCCCGCTGTTGCAGAGCGGCGATGCGGGACTCGGCGTCTCCGGTGAGCTCGGCGTCGAGGCGGGCTTGGACGACCAGGTAGAGCAGCGTGAGGATGACCGCTGCGGCGAGGATGGACAGTGCGCCGTAGAGGACGGTGAGACGGGCGCGCAGGCTCAGGCGGCTCATCGGATGCGGTATCCGGCCGCCGGCAGCGTTTCGATCAGTTGCGGTGTGCCGAGCTTGCGGCGCAGTTTCATCACCGTCATGCGGACGGTGTTGGTGAAGGGGTCGATGTTCTCGTCCCAGACCTTCTCCAGCAGCTGCTCGGAGGACAGGACGCCGCCGGCGGCGCGGAGCAGTTCGACCAGGACCGCGTATTCCTTGTTCGTCAGGGTGACGGAGTGGCCGTCTCGGGTGACGGTCCGGCTGGCCTGGTCTACGCGTAGGCCGGCGCGTTCGAGGATTGGAGCGGCGGCCGGCGCGGTGCGGCGGGCGAGAGCGTGCACGCGGGCGGACAGCTCGGCCAGGGCGAAGGGCTTCACGAGGTAGTCGTCGGCGCCGATCGCAAGCCCTTCGACCCGGGCGCGGATCGCCGAGGCGGCGGTGAGCATCAGCACCCGGGTCGATCGTTGGGCCGCGACGATCGCGCGGCAGACGTCATCGCCGTGCACGACGGGCAGGTCCCGGTCCAGGACGACGACGTCGTAGTCGTGAGCGGCGTATTTTTTCAGCGCCTCGCCGCCGTCGTAGGCGACGTCGACCGCGAACGACTCGCGTGTCAACGCCTCGCGGAGCGCACCGGCGAGCTCTGGTTCGTCCTCCACGACCATCACCCGAACCATCCGCTTTCCGCCCTTCGCCTCGCCTGCGCCCCGGTGCGGTGCCCGTCCAGCGTGGCGCCGTCGGCATAACCGTCGGATAACCAGCGCCGCCGACGTTACGGCCTGGTTATCCGCGATGCCGTCCACTGGGCGCCGTACTCGGTATCGCTCGACCACGACGGAGGACACGGATGATCAGAACCACGCGGCCGCTGGCGACGGCGGCCGCCGGCCTGAGCCTGGTGGTCATGGCGTTGGCCGGTTGCGGCTCCGGCGGTGGCACGGCGCCGGGCGGGACGGCGTCCGGCGGCGGTGCCACTGGGACGCCGACGGTACAGACGTACGCACAGTGCATGCGCGACCATGGCATCGACATGGCCGACCCGGACCCGTCCACGGGAATTCCGCAGTTCGGGGAGGGCGTTGATCCGGACGATCCGGCCGTGAAGCAGGCGCTGACCGTCTGCCAGGATCTGCTTCCCGCGGGCAGCAGGGGAGAACCGAGCGACGCGGATCTCGATGTCTATGTGGCCTTCGCGCAGTGCATGCGCGACAACGGTCTGCCGGGCTTCCCCGACCCCCAGCCCGGCTCGGTCGGCGGCCTGTTCGCCGGCGCGGACGTTGACCGTGGCGATCCGGCGTTCCAACAGGCGGCCCAGCAGTGCCAGGGCATCCTCGACAAGGCGGGCGCGTGACCATGGCCGGGACCGGGACCGACGAAACCAGAACCGGTGAGACTTCCGTGGCCGCCCCGCAGACGGCAGCCGAGTACAAGGCCGGCAGCCCGTATGTGCCGAGCAGGGCCTGGGCGCGGGCGATGGCTGCCTCGTGGACGAGCCCGCTACAGCGCCGACCACGCCGGCACCTGCTCGTCCTCGCGGGGGCGGGAGCCGTCGCGCTGATCGTCGCCGCCGCCCTGGGATTCGGCGGCAGCCCACCGCCGTCGCCGACCGGGCCGGTTCCCGCGGCGACCGCGACGGTCCAACGCGGTACCCTCACCCAGACCCAGCAGGTCGGCGGTCTGATCTCCTACGGCGAGCCGGTCGGGCTCGTCGCCCAGCAGCAGTCCGGAGTTGTCACCTGGATCGCAGCGCCGGGCACAACTGTGAAGATCGGCCAACCCGTGTACGCGGTCGACGCCACGCCGGTCATCCTCCTGCGCGGCACCGCGACGCCGTACCGGACACTCGCCACAGGCACAGTGGGTCCCGAGGTGAAAGAGCTGGAGGCCAGCCTCCAGGAGCTGGGCTACACCGGTTTCGCCGTTGATGACACCTTCGCCACCGCCACCGCCTCGGCCGTGCAGGCGTGGCAGGCCAAGAGCGGGCTACCCGTCACAGGCACCGTCCCCCCCGACCAGATCTTCGTCCACGACGGCGACATCCGGGTCGCCCTCCAGGCCATCCCGGTCGGCAGCCATCTGGGTTCGCAACCCAACCAGCAGGTCATCACCTACAGCGGCACCACGCAGGTGGCATCGATCCCGCTGGACGTGTCGCTGCAACATCTCGTCCACGCAGACGACCCTGCGACCATCGCGCTTCCGACCGGTCAACATCTCGACGGCACGGTCAGCAGCGTCGGCACGGTCGCGCAGACCATTGAGGAGCAGAACAAGACCTTCGTCACCGTGATCGTGTCGTTCGACGATCCCTCTGCGCTCGCCGGTGGCTTCGATTCGTCGCCGGTGACGTTGACGATCGTCACGGGGCAGCGGGCGAATGCACTGACTGTGCCGGTGACCGCGCTCGTGGCGAAGCCGGACGGCGGGTACGCGGTCCAGACGGTCCAGGACGGGCAGTCGACGTTCGTACCGGTGACGACCGGGATGTTCGCCAACGGCAAGGTCGAGATCAGCGGTGCGGGCATCGCCGAGGGCGTCACCGTGCGGGTCGCCCAGTGAGACACCCTCTGTCAACCACGGTTTCAGGCGGCGCGTCCGAGGGCTCGGTTGCGGTTGGCGACGTGCGTGGCCTCGTCGTAGAGCACGCCTTTGGTGAGGCAGTGCCAGAGGATCTCGAGC
>NZ_JBFLUG010000207.1:0-9573 GCF_041008525.1 Parafrankia sp. FMc2
CGACCCGGCCCCGGACGCCCACCCGGCCGCGCCAACCGACGACAGGCGATCATCCAACCAGTCGGGAAGGCCACGGACAGGTCAACAGCCGCAGGACCTGAAGGACAGACAAGTTAAACAACAAGCTAAGAGATGAAGAAATCCCAGCCAGCCTCGCCACGCGCCACCCCCATAACCAGACATCATTGACCAACCCGGCGCCCCGCGGAACACTGGACTGCTCGGTCAGATCCAGGACGGCCACCTCCTCCGGATCGCCGATCAGCCGTCGGTGATATGGATCGCCGGTGTGGGCACAGACGCCCCTGTGTTGTCACGTGGCCGGTGGGCGGGAGTGTCCGATCAACGGTCGGGTGCACGGCGGCTGGCCTGGATGGCAGACGCGGAGCAGGCCTTCCAGCTCGGGCCGCACCTCGGCTTGCAGCTCCACCCGGAGATCATCCCGACGGTGTTCGAGACCTGGATCGATTGCTGGCAGGCCCGCGGCCTGGACGGGTCTGTTGCATCGAGCGAAGGCAACGGATCTTGGCCGTAAATCTTCTCGTGATCAGGCCTGCTGACGGCCTCCGCGGCTGTTCTCGGGCGTCCTGCGGGCAGGCTGCGAGGTCTCCAGGCGGGAAGATCTACAGTCAAGATCGGCTGATTCAGCTGGATGCAACAGACCCGTTTCGCGAGCCGGAACAGGCGGCGCAGGGGAATGTCCGGGGGCGGGGTGGACAGACAGTAGTCGGTGGGCTCGCGTTCACCCGGGGGCCACTCGGCGAGCAGCCAGCACTCGGGCAGCCGGCGGTCGGCGTCGCGGGGGATCGTGCAGGCGGCGGAACGGATCCGCAGGGCGAGGAACCGTGAGCGCATGACCGCGGTCGGGTTGTCCGGCTGGTGGTGGGTGCCGCGCCGCCAGGTCACCCACCGCGCCGCTCCCCGTCCCGCGGCCAGGACCAGCGCTTTCAGCGTGGACGGCGGGTCCGAGTAGGCCGGTACCGGTGGGCGGCCGTTGCCCGAGTACGGCGGTCGGACGGGTTCGGCGGCGGCTGGGTGCGCGGTCGCGGCGTGGGTCACGCCGACGACGTAGACCAGGTTCCGGTCGGTGAGGCCCTGGCGGAACTCGGCCGAGTCTCCGTAGCCGGCGTCGGCGAGCACCGGCCGGGCGGGCACACCCCAGCCGAGGACCTCGTCGAGCATGTCCAACGCCGGACGCCACTTCTCCCGGTGCCGCGCGACGTCAGGGATCTGCGCCCGGGTGCGGCGGGCACGGACCGCGGCGGCGTCGGCCGGGTCGGCAACGTCGGTGTCGTCCCAGCTCGCGGGTAGGAACAGCCGCCAGTCCAACGCCGCCGACGCCCAGTCCGTGGCCGCGTGCACGGACACCCCGATCTGGCAGTTCCCGATCTTCCCCAACGTTCCGGAGTACATCCGCGCCACCCCGGGCGAGGCCGGCCCGTCCTTCGGGAAGCCGGTGTCGTCGATGACCAGCGCCTCGGGCTGGACGAAGTCGATCGCCCAGCCGGTCAGCCTGCGGCGGACCTCGCTGTGCTCCCAGGTCGAGTTCCGCAGGAACTGCTGCAACCCCTGATGATCGACCCCGAGCCGCTCCGCCATGGGCTGCAGGCTCTTACGCTTCCCGTCGAGCATCAGCCCACGGACGTAGAGCTCGGCCTTCGCCCGCTGGTCCCTACGCGGCAGATCGGCCCAGACTCTCGACGTCGGCGCGCCGCGGCCGGGGCAGGCTGCGGCGAATGGGCCGCTGGTGGACGCGGCGTCGGCATTGCGGTGCGCGCACGAGTGGCTCGTCACCGAGCCGCCGCACGACAACGAGATCACCGTCATGGCGGGCCGCCTCCACGTCGGCCCACGGCTACGCCCACCAGCGTGATCTCGACGGTGCGGTGACGACGCCGCTGAGCGCCGAGCAGACAGCGGCCGAGGAACTGCGCCACAGCCCGCGGACACACACGCTGGTATCGGCACTTCTGGACGCGAGCCGGTTGGTCCCGGTCTCCTCTGTTGCCAGCCTCTCAGCTACGATTCGACGCAGCCTTCTGCGGCATACTGCCCTGAGAGTTTACAAAAAGTGAAGATTCGGCCGATGGTTCGTGGGCCAGCCCGTGGCGGCCCAGTTGTTCTGGCGGGCCGAGCCGCCGGCCGCTGTCCCGTACTCGACTGACATCAGGTGATCATGACTGACCCCTCATCGCCAGTGGCGCGTCATGCGACGATGTCCGGGCGGTACCTCGCCGGGCTGGCGGCCCGTCTCGCCGACCGTCACCGGAAGGAGACGGCGGTCGTGGCCGTCGCCCGCGGCCACGCCGATCAGCTTCGCGCGCAGCTGGCACAACGGGATACCCAGTTGGCGGAGTGCCAGCTGCAGCTCGGGCGCCTCCAGGAGCGGATCGGGGGACTGGCCGCAGACCTCGCGCAACGGGATCAGCGAGTCGCCGAGCAGGCCGAGACCATCGGTCAGCTGGGGAAGCGGCTGGAGGTCGCCGAGCAGGCGTTGGGGTTCATCTCCCATGAGGCGCTACCCGCGTTGATCGAGGGCACGCATACGCCCGCGTTGCCGGCGGCCCTCGACGGCAATGCCGACATCGTGGCCCGCTACGACGGCATCGCCGGCCAGATCGTCGAGCTGCGCGACGCGCTGCGACAGGCACAGGAGGCGCTGCGGATCGGTGAACGACGGATCGCCGCCTGGGAGGAGGGTGTGCGATTCGTCACAGACCACCAGCTTCCCGCCCTGGCCGCCGGTGATCTGGTTCCCGCACTGCCGGACGCCGCCGGTGACGAGGCGATCGTCGGGGTGCTGGACCGGATCGGCGCGGCCGTCGCGAAGCTGGTGGAGCAGGCCCACGATCGTTTCCGGGACCGCGAGGAGGCCCTGCGGACCGCGACGGTCGGGCTCGCGCGCAACGTGCAGGCCGTGTCCCACCGGGTGCAGGAAGAAGCCACGGCCATGGTGCTGGCGCATCCGACGACACCGGATGTGCTCGAGAGCGGCTACCGCGTGGACCATGCGGCCGCGCAGCAGGCCCGTTACGCGCAGAACCTCGCGGTGCTGTGCGGCGAATCGCCGGGCCAGCAGTGGCAGGAGCCAGTGGCCGTAGCCGACATCGTGACCGCGGCTGCCTCACGGATCATCGCCTATCAGCGGGTGCACGCATCCGGCGGCCCGGACGCCGCGGTTGTCGCTCACGTCGCCGAACCGCTCATCAGCGTCATCGCCGAGCTGTTGGCCAACGCGGCGCAGTCCTCGCCGTCGACGACCGAGGTGCTGGTCGGAATCCGGTCGGTGCAGCGCGGAGTGGTCTACGAGATCGACGACTGTGGCGTGGGCATGGAGGAGTTCCGCCTGAACCGGGCGCGGGAGATCGCCTCGGGACGTCGGCCCGTGCGGGTGGCGGATCTCGGCCAGACGCCGCAGACCGGCCTGGCGGTGGTCGGCGAGTACGTGCGCCGCCACGGGCTGCGGGTCGATCTCAGCGAGTCGGTCTACGGCGGCGTCCGGGCGGTGGTCTTCGTGCCCGACGAGCTGACCGAGCTGTTGAACCCCGCCACACGCCTTACGCGCGGCCACCACCCGACCGGGTCTGCGGCCGTTGGCACGCCCCCGGCACCCGGCGCAGTCTCCCTGCCCGACCCGGCCTCGGTCCCCCCTGGCGACCCGGCCTCGGCCGTGGGGGAAGATCGCCCGTCGAAGCCGGTGCTCCCGCGACGCCGATCGCCCCGCCATGCCGCGCTCGCCGAGAAGGTTCCGCCGCCCGCCACGCCATCCGCGAGCCCGCCCGCACCGCCGCCGTCAGCCGACGAAGCCGGATCGTTCCTCGCGGCGATTCTGAGCGTCTCGCCGGACGCCGCTTCCGGCGGCGAAGTCACTGACCCGGGCGACTCCACCCCGCCCTCGGCCCCGCTCACTCCCGCAGAGGACACGGAATGACCCCCGATGCCACCGGCACTCTCCACACCGACCACTGGCGTGGGATCGACGCCAACCGCTGGATGGTGGAGGAAATCGAGACGACGCAGGGCGTACGGCACGCGTTCGTTTTCACCGCCGATGGCTTTGTGACCGCCATCTCCAGCACCCTGGACCGCGACGGCGCCGAGAAGCTCGCCGCCGCGTGCTCGGCCATGGCGTCCCTGGGCAGGGCGGTTGCCGGAGACCACGGTGAGGGCGGCATTCCGAGCCACGTGGTGTACGAACTCAACGGCGCCAAGCTGATGTTCCGCGGCGCCGGCGAACGCACCTACCTGGGTGTGATCACCGAGGCCGTGATTGACCCGGCGCTCGTCGCCCACCAGATGACCACGACGGTACGCAAGATCGGCGAGAAGTCGTTGAGCTCTGCCGAGCGCCCGCACTAAGCCGTGGTCGACCCCACGGACTACCTCGGCCCGGTTCGACCGTATGTGCTGACCGGTGGCCAGGCGCGCCCCAGCCGCAACACGGTCCGGCCGGAGACCCTGCTGGTGGCGAATGCGGACGCCAGCCTGCCGCCCTCGGCCACGCGTCAGCATCGGTCCCTGGTGCAGCTGTGCCGGGGAATGCTGTCGCTGGCCGAGGCCGCCGCCCACCTGAAAATCCCGGTGAGCGTCGCGGCGGTCATGGTCTCGGACCTGGTCGACAGCGGCCATCTCGCCGTGCGCACGGTGGGGGCCGATCCGGATACCCCGAACCAAGAGCTTCTCGAAAGGGTCCTGCATGGTCTCCGTAGCCTCTGATCACCGCAGGGCTGATCGTGACGAGGCGGACCGGTATGTCTCGCCGACGGTGCGCCAGTCGGTCAAGATTCTGGTCTCGGGCCCGTTCGGCGTCGGCAAGACCTCGTTGATCGACTCGGTGAGCGAGATCGTACCGCTGCATACCGAAGAACAGATGACCCAGCAAAGCTTGGGGGTCGACTCGCTGACGGGTGTCGAGCGCAAGACGTCGACGACGGTCGCCCTGGATTTCGGTCGGATCACCCTCGGGGACGACATCGTGCTGTATCTCTATGGCACTCCCGGGCAACGACGGTTCTGGGACCACTGGGCCGGGCTGGCCGAGGGCGCGATCGGCGCCCTGGTCCTGGTCGACACGCGCAGGCTGGAGGAGAGCTTCGAGGTTTTCGACCAGATGGAACTGAGTGACACGCCCTTCGCCGTAGCCGTGAACGTGTTTCCCGATACGCCGGATATCCCGCTGGACCAGGTCGTCGCCGCGCTGGACCTGCCCACCGATACGCCGATGACGTCCTGCCGGGCTCTGGACAGGCAGTCCTCGATCCAAGCGCTGATCACTCTGGTCGAGCACGCGACGGCATCCTCCCGGCTGACAGGGGCGCATCGATGATTTCCACCCGCCATTCCCTGTCGGACTTCACGGGTCTGACTCCGCTGTCGGAGACCACCACCTGCGCCGACCCACAGGCCGCCTACCGGGTGCTGCGGGAGCGGTGGGGGCAGGTCGCACCGGTGGAGCTCGAACCCGGTGTACCGGCCTGGCTGGTCATGGGCTATCCCGAGATTCTTCATGTGGTGCGCAACGAGCGCCTGTTCGCCCGCAATCCCTCGCACTGGCGGCTGCTGTCCGACGGTGTCGTGCGCCAGGACTCCGGACTGGGACCGATGATGTTCCCGCGGGACAACGCCTACTTCGCGGACGGAGCACGGCATCGCCGGCTGCGGGCCCCGCTCGACGAGGGCATCGCGGGCATGGACCAGCATGCCCTCCGGCGCTCGCTGCAGGCGACCTGCCGAGAGCTGATCCGCGGGTTCGCGAAACGCGGCGAGGCCGACCTGGTCACCGAGTACGCGTCGGTCATTCCCATGCTGGCGGTCTCCAGCCTGTTCGGAATCTCCACCGAGCACGGCCATCAGCTGCGGGCCGGCCTGATCGCCCTGTTCGGCAGCGGCGAGGACTCGCAGGAGGGCAACCGCACCTTCGAACGTATCCTGACCGAGGTCATGCAGTCGCACGCGGCCAGCCCGGCCGAGGACCTCACCACCGCCTTCCTGGCGCACCCGAACCTGCACGACAGCGACGAGGTCGTGCAGTCCATCGTTCTGATGATCTCGGCCGGCTACGAGACGACAACCTCGTGGATCGCGCAGACCATCCGGCTGATGCTCACCGACCCTCGGTTCGCCGGGCGCCTGCACGGCGGCCGTCTGGGCGTGGACGACGCGCTCGACGAGGTGCTGTTCCGCGATCCCCCCATGGCCAACATGCCCGCCCGGTACGCGCTCGCCGACACCGAGCTCGCCGGGCAGCCCATCCGTGCGGGCGACGCCCTGATCCTCGGCCTGGGCGCGGCCAACGCCGACGCGCGCATGCACACCGACGACCCCTGGCTGGAGACCGGCAACCGTTCGCATCTGGCGTTCTCCGCCGGCCCGCACACCTGCCCGGCCCTGGACCCCAGCCGTCTGATCACCCGCACAGCCGTCACGACCGTCTTGACAGAACTGCACGACCTCACCTTGGCCATTCTTCCGGATGAGATCGAGCTGTTGCCCTCGCCGTGGACCCGCTGCCCGGCGAGCCTTCCAGTGCGTTTCGTCGCATCCGACGTGCCCATCGTTGAGCAGGAGGTCTCGCATGGCTGACTCGACCGCCATCCCGCTGGTTCCCCTGGACCCCTTCGGCGCCGATCACCACGGCGAACAGCGCCGGCTGCGGGAGGCGGGTCCGGTGGTGCAGGCCGAGCTGCCCGGCGGCATCCGCGTGTGGGTGGTCACCGACCACGCCCTGCTCGCCGACCTGGTGGCGGACGAGCGGGTGAGCAAGAACTGGCGGAACTGGAGCGCCATCCAGGACGGGACGATCACCGACGACTGGCCGCTGGTCGGCATGATCAAGGTGACCAACATGGTGACCAGCGACGGCGTCACGCACTCCCGCCTGCGCCGACCGGTGACCCGGGTGTTCACGCGCGGCCGGGTGGAACAGCTCCGTCCCCGCGTCAACCAGATCGTCGCCGAGCTGCTGGACGAGCTCCCCTCCCATGCCGGCCCGGACGGATCGGTGGATCTGCGGTCGCATTACGCCTACCCGGTGCCGATGCAGGTGATTTGCGAGCTGCTGGGCGTCCCGCGGGAGTGGCGCGCCGAGCTCCGCCGGCTTGTCGACAGCATCTTCCGCACGGATACCAGCAGCGAGGAGGCCGTGGCCACCGAGCGGCAGCGCCTGGCCCTGCTCGCCGAGCTGGTACGGCTGCGTCGCGACGAGCCCGGTGAGGACCTCACCAGTGCGTTGATCAAGCTGCGCGAGGAGGACGAGGCGGCGCTGACCACCGAGGAGCTCGTCGACACCATCTGGCTGCTGCTCACCGCCGGCCACGAGACCACGCTGAGCCTCATCACCAACGGCGTACGCGCCTTGCTCACGCATCCGGACCAGAAGGCCATCGCCGTCGCCGGTGACGCCGCGACCTGGTCCAGTGTGGTCGAGGAGGTGTTGCGCTGGGACGCGCCGATCGGGAACTTCCCCGCCCGCTACCCGCTCGAGGATGTCACGATCGCGGGCGTCACGATCGCGAAGGGCGACGCGATTCTCGCCGCGTACAGCGGTGTCGGGCGCGACCCCCGCCAGTACGGCCCCGACGCCGACCAGTTCGACGTCACCCGCACCCCCCAGCGGCATCTGTCCTTCGGCGGCGGACCGCACCTGTGTCTGGGCGCGCACCTGGCGCGCCTGGAGGCAGGCATCGCCCTGCCCGCTCTGTTCGCCCGGTACCCGGACCTGAGTCTGGCGGCCAACCCCGCGACCCTGCCGCCGGTTCCGTCATTCTTCTCCAACAGTGCCGCTGCGCTGCCGGTCCAGCTCGGTCAGGCCGCCGCGGCCCCGCCCTTTGTTCTCTGAGAGACGCTCGGGGCCGTCACGTGAGCCGGCCGAGGCGCGCGTTGCTCCCATCCGCTCGACGCTGCCATCGCCGCCGGCTGCCCACCCGGAGGGAGCCATGCGTCACAACGTGGTCACTCTCGCGGCTCGGTCGCCGCACCCCTGGCGGGCAGCGATCGCCGAAGCTAGCCGCGCGCTGCCGCCGAGGCCCGGGACGCCCATAGCCATCTGCCCTTCGCGATCGGCCGCCGCCACCGCCGCCCCACAGGCGCGGAACAGCAGGTTGATCGCGAAGGGCGGGTGGCCACCGCCGTCGCGCCTCCACCGGCCGGGTCGCGATGGCCTTCGCTGACGCCTGCTTCTCGCCCATCCACCCCGATGACGTCGCCCAGGTCGCCGCCGACCTGCTCAGCCGGCACTCCCGTGCCCGGATGCAAAATCGTCGTCGGGGGTCGCGACCAACGGCCCACGCGGTGTGCCCCCGGCCTGGGCTATCCAAGTCGACTAACGGAGGTACCCGGCTGCAACTGCGTACCTGGTGTGCGCCGGATGAGTGGAAACGCGACTGGTAATTCGCGGATTCGAGGTCGGAGTGTCCGGTGGAGTCCCGTGGCGCGCACCACCGATCCGGTGCGGTCAGTGAGCTTTGTCGAACGCTTCGACGATGTTCGACGCGATACGACCCCGGTCACTTACCGTGTAGCCGTTGCTCCGCGCCCACTCCCGGATGTCCGCGGTACGGTCCGCGCCCGCGGAGCGCGGTGCGGCGGCACGCGTGCCGCGCCGCCCACTGGCGGCACGGCCACCGGAACGGCGACCCGCCGCAACGAACGAGGCCAGCGCCTCCCGCAGCTTCGTGGCGTTGGCCTCGGACAGGTCGATCTCGTACTGGGCGCCGTCCAGTCCGAACCGGACTGTCTCATCCGCTGTCTCTCCGCTGAGGTCGTCGATCAGCGAAACGATGGTCTTCTGTGCCATGAGTATTCCCCGTTCTGGATCGCGGATCTTTGTTCACGCTGTATGGCGTACCGTATCGCAGCATCATCCCGATGGGTCTGTCGCGGCTACCGGCGTCGGCTAAACATGCCAGGAAGGCTTCCTCGTGGAAGTGTCGCATCTGGCTTGTGGAGTATCCGTGGGCGGTGTGAGGTCGGAGAGAAGTTCGACCGTGGCGACGCTCTTGGCTGTGGGGCGGGTCTGGGAAGGGGTCGTCAGGGCCTTTGGTTGCGAGGCGGGATGCGTCCCGGGCGGCTGGCGATGATGACGTCAGTAACGTTCTCGATGCCGATCAGGGCGCGGCGGGTGGTGTCATGGTGTTCGCTGGAACTGGAGTCGTCGTAGATGAACACCAGGATCTTGTCGTAGCTGTCGGTGTTTGCCAGGTACGCGACGCTGTCCTCCATCACCTGCTTCTCGATGTCCTTGAAGTCCGATGCCTTCCGTGCGTACTTGATCTCGATCAGCAGACGCACCCTGTCTGTCAGAGTCCCGTGAGACACGAGGATCGCTGAGACCTCTGTAGCGCAGGGCGAGATGGGATCTTCAAGACCGGTGACGTTGACCATGGCAGACATGGCCTCCTCGGAGCAGGAGGATGGCGGGGTGAGCCCCTCCCGAGGCGGACCGCGGGCGGACCGACCGAAGCGCCGGACCTTCACCGCGGCCTACAAGAAGAGAATCCTGAACGAGTACGACGGCCTGACCGAGTCGGGCGAACGAGGCGCCCTGCTCCGCCGAGAAGGCCTTTACCACTCCCA
>NZ_JBFLUG010000208.1:0-9270 GCF_041008525.1 Parafrankia sp. FMc2
GGACGGGTGGGCGGGTGGTCGGTGCCGGCGGGCGGGTCGTCGGCGCCGTGGTGGGCCCGCCCGGTGCGGTCGTGACCGGCGCCGTCGTCGGCGCGGCCGGAGTGGTCGGGCCCGGGGTCCCCGGTGTGGGAGCGGTGGACGCCGAGGCGCTCACGCTCGGTGCCGGGGTGGGCGGGTGGTATCCGCCACCGGGCGAACCGCCCGGGCCGGATCGGCAGGACGCGACGGCTGCCACCAGGGCGACCGCGGTAGCTGCGTTGGCGACGGCCTTACGGACCGGGGCCATGGAGACTCCTTTGGGTGATCTCCCCCCTCGCAACGCCTGGAACTGTAGCGAACCCGACAGAGCCCGCGTGCGGCGGGTCCGGCGCGCCTACAGAAGGGCTCCGTCCTGTCGACGGCGAGCCCGCCCCGGGCACCTGACCTTGCCCTGGCTCGGCGGGCGGCCGCGGCCTGGCTGGTCGGCCTGGCTGGTCAGGGCGCTGCGCCGCCCTGGCTGTAGACGTCCCAACGGCCCTCGTCGACGGTGAGCCAGACCGGCGTCCCGCGGACCAGCCGCAGGTTGGCGAGCCGCCGGGCGGGGATCTCGGCCCGCGTCGCCGGGGTGCTGGCGACCTGCACCCGCACCTGGTCGCCGAGCGTCTCCACCGAGGTCACCGGCCCGGTGAGCACCTGGATGCCGGGTGCGGCACCGGGCTCGCTCAGCTGCACCCCGATCTCGGACGGCCGCAGTGCCACCAGCACCGACCCGTCCGCCGTGCCCGGCGGGGCCGGCAGGGTGACGGGCCGGGCGGCGGTCGCGTCGAGGGTGACCACACCGCCGGCGGCCGTGCCCGGGAACAGGTTGAGCCCGGCGAGGCGGGCGACGTACGACGTGCGCGGCCGGGTGATCACCTCGGCGGGTTCGCCGCGCTGCACCACCTGCCCCCGCTCGAGCACGGCGACGTCGTCAGCGAGCGTGAGTGCGTCGACCGGGTCGTGGGTGACCATGACGACGGGGACGTCCAGCGTCGGCAGCAGGGCGCGGACCTCGGCGCGGACCTCCAGGCGGGTGCCGGCGTCGAGAGCGGCGAGCGGCTCGTCGAGGAGCAGGAGGCCCGGCCCCGGCGCGAGCGCGCGGGCGAGCGCGACCCGCTGCGCCTGCCCGCCGGACAACGCCCCGGGCCGCAGGTGGGCGACCTCGGCGAGACCGAGTCGGTCGAGCATCTCCCGGGCCGCGGCGCGGGCCGCCGCCCGCCGCACCCGGTGGCGCACCCGCGGCCCGAAGGCCACGTTGTCGATCGCGGTCAGGTGCGGGAAGAGCAGGTAGTCCTGGAAGACGTAGCCGGCGCCGCGCCGCTCGGGGGGGACGAACCGGCGGGCGGCCGGGTCGTCGAGGACGGCACCGTCCAGCTCGACGCGCCCTCGCTGCAGCGGGACGAGCCCGGCGAGCGCCCGGAGCAGTGTGCTCTTGCCGGCGCCGTTGGGCCCGAGGACGGCCAGGGTGCGGCCTGGCTCGACGGCCAGCTCGGCGTCCAGCGTGAGCGTGCCGAGCTCGATCCCGATCCGGGCGACGAGCCCGGTGCGGCGCGGTGTGCCGGGCGGCGCCTTCGCCAGCGCGGCCGGGTCGGACCTCTCGATCATGTGAGACCAGCGGTGTGCGTGTGCCGGCTGTTCCACCAGCGGCCGCGCAGGGCGACCAGGACGACGATGCTGACCGTCAGCAGCACGAGGGACAGCGCGACCGCCTTGTCCGGGTCGACCTCCATGGCCAGGTAGACGGCCAGCGGCATGGTCTGGGTGGTCTTCGGGAAGTTGCCGGCGAAGGTGATCGTCGCACCGAACTCACCCAGCGCCCTGGCCCAGCACAGTACGGCACCGGCGGCGATCGCCGGCAGGATCATCGGCAGCGTGACCCGGAAGAAGACGGTCACCCGGTTGGCGCCGAGCGTGGCCGCGGCGTCCTCGAACCGCCGGTCGGCGGCGCTGAGCGCGCCCTCGACCGACAGGACCAGGAACGGCATCGCCACGAAGGTCTGAGCGATGATCACCGCGTCGGTGGTGAACGGGATCGTGAACCCGAACCAGTCGTCCAGGCGCGAGCCGACGATGCCGCGCCGGCCCAGCACGAGCAACAACGAGACACCGCCCACGACCGGCGGCAGGACGAGCGGGATGGTCACCAGCGCCCGCAGCAGCGAGCGCCCCGGGAAGGTGGCGCGGGCGAGCGCCCACGCCAGCGGAATGCCGAACAGCATGCAGACGACGGTCGCGATCGTCGCCGTGCGGACGGACAGCCACAGTGCGTGCCGGGTGGAGGGATCGGTCAGCAGCTCCGGCAGTGATTCCCACGGCGCTCGGATGATCAGCGAGAGCAGGGGCATCAGCAGGAACAGGGCGGCAAGAGCCGCCGGCACGGCCAGGGGCCACGGTGCGCGCCCACGTGTCTCGCTCCGTGAGCGCGACGGCGGCCGGCGTCGGGTCAGCCGTGCCACCGGCCGTGCCACCGGCCGTGCCAGGCGGCCGGTGGTCACGCCGGCGGGCCGAAACCGGCCTCGGTCAGCACCGCGGCGCCCTCGTCGGACAGGACGAACTCGACGAACTCCTTCGCCGTCTCCGCCTCCTGAGACTCGCTCACCGTCGCCACCGGGTAGCTGGTCCGCGCGTTCACGTCAGCCGGGATCTCGATGCCGGTGACCCTGTCCTCGGCCGAGGCGACGTCGGTCTGGTAGACGAGGCCGGCGTCGACCTCACCCAGGCCGACGGTCGTCAGCACCGCCTTGACGTCCTGACCGAAGGTGACCGGCGTGACCCGCAGGCCGGCCTTCTCCAGCACCGTGGTGGCGGCCACGCCACACGGCACCTGCGCCTCGCACAGCGCGACCTTCACGTCGGGGCTGGCCAGGTCGGCGAGATCGTCGATCCGGGCCGGGTTGTCCTTCGGGACCGCGATCTCCAGTGAGTTGGTCGCGAAGGTCTTCGGGTCGGCCGCGTTGCCGGCGTCCACGACCTCGGTCATGTTCTTCGTGCTCGCCGAGGCGAAGACGTCCGCCGGGGCGCCGGAGTTGATCTGCTGCGCCAGCGCGGAGCTCGCGGCGAAGGAGAACTCGACCGTCGTACCCGGGTGGCCGGCCTCGAACTGCCTGCCCAGCTCGGTGAACGTCTCGGTGAGCGAGGCGGCGGCGAAGACGGTGATGGTGTGGGGCTCCGCGGCGGCCGTGGTGGCGGCGGGCGGAGCGGCTGTGGTCTCGTCGTCGTCGGATCCGCAGCCGGCAGCGACCAGCGCGAGTGCGGGAACGAGGAGCAACGGAACGGCGAAGCGGGACACGCGGGCTTTGCGCGCGGTACGGATCATTGACACGGGATGCACGATACATCCGCAATCGCGCTTCTCTGGCCGCTTTCGGATCCGCGTTTACGGTTCGGTAACCGCTGTCGCGGCAGGTGAGAGGCTGTGCCCGTGACGATGGACCTGCGCGGCCGCGGCCCGGCCTTCCTCGAGTTCTGGCGCGAGCGGCACCTGTGCAGCCTGACGACGGTGCGCCCGGACGGCACGGCGCACGTCGTCCCCGTGGGCGTGACGCTCGAGCCGGCGGTTGGCCTGGCCCGCGTGATCACCTCGCGGGGGTCACGAAAGGCCGCCCTCGTCGCTGCCTGCGCGGGGGTCGACCTGACCGGACCGCCGGCCGAGCCGGGCCCCCGATCGGCGCAGGTCGACCCCGAAGGGATAGGCATTGATAGCGAATTGTCCGTAATTGTGGATGGTGGCGCGGGTGCCGACGGTCCGCCGGGCCGGCGCGGGGGCGCACGGGTGGCCGTCTGTCAGATCGACGGCCGGCGGTGGTCGACCCTCGAGGGGCTCGCGGTGGTCCGGGACGAGCCGGCCGCCGTCGCCGAGGCCGAGCGCCGGTACGCCGAGCGGTACCGGACCCCACGGGTCAACCCCCAGCGGGTCGTACTGGAGATCACGGTGGCCCGTGTCCTCGGGACGCTGTGAGCCGCGGCCGGGCGCGGCCGGCGTGGCGCTGACCGGCTGGGAACGCCGGACCGGATGTGACCCGGATCGCAGTCCGTTACCTGCCGTTAACGGCGTCGGGCGTCCCGCCCGAACCCGCGGCGGCACTGTGACGCGTAACAGTCGACACGGCGCGGTGACTGACAGACCCGGGCCACGCGGACACTAGACTGCGCACTCCGGGCGGCGCGGTACGGGAGGTGCGGTGATCGCTGGGGTTGCGGGCCTGGCCGCGGCTGCGTCGTCGGTCGGCATGCTGATCGTCACCGCGGACGGTCGGGTCGCCTGGGTGAACGACGCCCTCGTCGAGCTCGTCACCGGCCTGCGGAACCCCGACTCGGCGTTCGAGGCACGGCTCGCGGTCGCCGAGGCCGGCCTGCCGCTGACCGGGCTGCACCCGTCCGCCCCGCCGGCCGTCCTGGACTGGACCGCCCCCGACGGCTCGCCCCGCCTGCTGCGTGCCTCCTGCCGGGACATGAGCGCCGGCCAGCCGTCCGAGCTGTTGCTGTTCGAGATCGTTGATCTGACCGCCGAGATCACCGCCTTCGGCGCCGGGCTGCCGGCCGCGTCCGCCGCCGTGGCAGCGCCAGACGGTTCCGGGGAACCCGCGAGAGGCGTCCCGGGAGACCCGGCGGGCGACCTCATGGGAGATGTCGTCGCGGAACTCGCGGCGGCCGTGCTGGGTGTCGCGGGCCTGGGGGAGACAGCCGCCCCCACCGCGACCGACGAGCTCGAGCCCACCCACGGCACCGCCGCCCCGGAAGGTACCGGCGCGGCCGTGGGCGATCCTGCCGCGCTCGCCGATCCCGCGTCGCTCGCCGAGCAGGCTCGTCCCGACGCCCACGGCATCGATCCCCTCACCGGTCTGAGTACCCGCTACGCCCTCGCCGAGGAGCTGGAGAGCAGGGTCGCGGGCACGGAGGCGACGGACGGCTCCCTGCTGATCCTCGACATCGATCATCTCGCCGACGTCAACGACCTGCAGGGGTACTCGATCGGTGACGCCGTCCTGCGGGCGGTGGCCCAGGCCCTGCGGGAGGAGCTTCCCGACGGCACTCGCCTCGGTCGTCTCGGCGGGGACGAGTTCGCCGTCGTCCTCCCCGCCGGGGGCGGCAGTGAGGGCCTGGCCGTCGCCGAGCAGCTCTGTGCGGCGATCGCGGCCCGCACCGCCGCCGCCGAGGACGTCGCCGTCCAGGCCACCGTCAGCATCGGCGTCGTCCCGCTCGAGCTGGCGGCAGGCAGCGAGGCCGCCTTCGCCTGGGCGGACCTGGCCCTGCGCGAGGCCAAGCGCTCCGGGCGCAACCGGGTCCGGCTGTTCACCCGTGAGCAGTACGACGAGGCGGCGCTGCGGGTGACGGTCACCAGCCGGGTCGCCGCCGCGCTCGACAACGGCCAGATGTCGCTGGACGTCCTGCCCGTCGTCGACCTGGCCAGCCGGGAGATCGTCGGGTTCGAGCTGCTCTCCCGGCTGCGGGACGGGGTCTGGCCCGAGCTCGGCCCGCGTGGCTTCCTGGCCGCCGCCGAACACACCGACCTGGGTCTGCACCTTGACCGGTGGGTCGTGCTCCGGGCGGTGAACGCCCTCGTCAGCGGGCTGCCCGGGCGGGTCTACGTCAACCTGGCCGCCCGCTCCCTGCGGGACCCCGCCTTCGGCGACTTCATCCTCTCCACGCTGCGCGACAGCCGGGTCGACCCGGCCAGGCTCGCCCTGGAGATCCCCGAGGGCGCCGCGGTGGCCAACCTGGACGCGGCCCGGCGGCTCGCCGAGCAGCTCACCGCCGGCGGCTGCCCGGTTCTGCTCGACGACTTCGGAATGACCAGCGGGGCCGTCATCGCGCTGCGGAACCTCCCGCTGTGGGCCGTCAAGATCGACAGCAGCCTGGTGCGGACCGTGGACACCAGCGCGCGCGACCGCGCTGTCGTCGAGGCGGTCGTCCAGATCGCGCGGACGGCGGGCATGACCGTGATCGCCGAGGGGGTGGACCGGGCGGCGCTGCCGCAGGTCCTCCTCGACATCGGAGTCACGGTCGCGCAGGGCTATCACGTCGGCCGCCCGCGGCGGCTCGCCGAGCTGCTCGGCGGAGGCGACGGTGGCGACGACGTCACGACGGTGATGAGCCTCGGCGGCTACCGCCGCTGACCTGGTGCGCGTCGGCGGCGGCATCCTTCCGCTGGCTCCGGCGTGGTCGCTGTGCGTAGTGTCGGTCCATGTCTGCGGCGTCGGACGCGTTCCCCGCGGCGCGCGGTCGGTTGCTGCTGGCGGCGGCTGTGGCGCTCGGCGCGCTGCTGCTCCCATCGTGCGGTGCCTCGTCCGCGGGGAGCGACCCGGCCGGGCGCGCGACCGGCACGGCGGGGGCGGCGTCCGCCCCCGCGCCGGGTTCCGGGGCTTCCGGGAGCAGCGCGGCGGGCCGCCCGGTCCTGGCTCCGGACCAGCCGGGGGAGCACCCGGTCGGCTACCAGACCCTGACGGTGACCGACGAGAAGCGTCCGAACCGCCCGCTGGTGACCTCGGTGTGGTACCCGGCCCGCGCCGGCGCCGGCCCCGCGCGCTATCCGGTGACCGACGGGGTGACGCTCACGTCGCGCCGGGCGGGGGAGGAGGCCCCGGCCGCGCCCGGCCGCTTCCCGATGGTGGTCATGTCGCACGGCAGCGCCGGCAGCCGGGTGCAGCTCGCCTACCTCGCCGAGGCGCTGGCGAGCCGCGGGTTCGTCGTGGCCGCGCCGGACCACCCCGGCGACACCATGATCGAGGTGGCCGAGGGCCGGCAGGCACCGCTCGTCGATCTGGCCAGCGACCGGCTCCTCGACATCTCGAGCGTCATAGCCGCGTTCACGAAGCCCGACTGCCCGATCGCCGGCATGGTGCGGCCGGACCAGATCGGCATCGTCGGGTTCTCCTTCGGCGGCCTGACCTCGATGACCTCCACGGTGGGCTTCCTGAACGCCCCCGCTGACAGCCGGATCCGGGCGGTCGTCGGGATCGCCCCGGCAACCGAGGTCGTTCCGGCGGATCAGCTGGCCCGGCTCCGGGTGCCGACGATCATGATCGGCGGCCTGATGGACGGCGCGGTGCCGCTTGACCGCAACGCACGGCCCGCCTTCGGTGAGCTCACCGGCTCCCGCCCGCGCTACCTCGTCACCGTTGCCGGCGGGACGCACAACTCGTTCACCGAGATCTGCGCCCAGGCCGCCGCTGCCCGCGACCGCCCGGTGGCGGAGGGCGTGCGGGTGCGGCTGGAGGTCACGGCGGACATGACCTGCCGGCCCCCCGCCATCGACATCGACCGGGCCCACCGTCTCACCGTCTACTACACCGTGGCGTTCCTGGAGAGCCAGCTGGCCGGCGCGGCCGGTTACGACCGGTACCTCACCGCGGCGGCTGCCCGGACCTTCCCCGAGAGCGAGCTGCACGTGGTGGACTGAGGGCCCGGCGTGCCAACCACTCTCGTGGGGGACACGGCTGTGGTCTGATCGACGCGGCTGCGGTCGGTGACCTGGGCGGACGTGCCGGTGTGCGCCGGGCCCGCCGCCCGGCGCGGCCAATCGGATGACCGTCCCCGATCACGGCGGCTACCGTGACCCGACCGGGCCGGTGCCCGACTGCCAGGCACCAGGCCGCCCGGGCGCCGTTGGCGCCCGGCACCGCCCAGCGGCACGGTGTTGTGACCCGCGAGGAGGTCGACCAGGATGTCCGCACGCCAGATCCGGCGGTTCCACCTTGAGCGTGACGTCGACGTGTCCGGAGTGTCGGGCACCGGCGCTGTCGCGTTCGGAGTGCAGGCCCCGGACGGAACCTGTGTCCTCTGGTGGAACTCCGACCACGGCTCGGTCGCCCTCTACCCGTCGATGGAGACGTTGCTGGCGATCCACGGCCATGCCGGGATGACCCGGGCGGTCTACATCGACAGCCCCGAGTCTCCCGCCGCCGTGCCCACCACGGTCCAGGCCGATTCCGCGGTGGCCGACCCGGGGCCGGCCGGCTCGGTGCTGACGGACCCGGTGGTGACAGACCCGGCCGCGCTGCGGGCCGCGGCGGCATCGGTGCGGCCCGGCCGGGCTCCGAGCCCTGGTCGGGCACCACGTCCCGGTCGGGCGAGCGGGCGCCGGTCGGCGGCGGTGCGTGATACCGGCCGGAGTGGGCGCGGGCGCGCCGTCCGGCCGTCCTGGGAAGCCACCGCCGGGTCGATCATCTCCCGGGTGGCCGCGCGGGGAGGTGCCGCGCGCGTTCTGCGGAGTGAGCGCCCGCCGGCCGAGGAGGGGCCAGGGGAGCGGGGGCCGGTGCGGCGGCTGCCGGTGCGGCCGCTGTCTGCTCAGGTGAGTGGGCGGAAGCACGGGACGGTCGGGCCGTCCGGGTCGATGGTGTAGAGGGCGAGCGTGCCGGCCATGTCCTGAGGGTCGACACCGATCGTTCGCATGTCATCGGCCATGCCCGCCATGATCCCGAGCGCGTGCCGTACCAGCACGGCACCCATGCCACGCGGGTTGTCGACATGGGAGTGGAACTCGACGGCTGACCGCGCGTCCGCGGTCAGCGTGGCCAGGGCGCCGAGCCGGATGCGGTCGGTCAGGGTCTCCCAGACCCGTTCCGACTGCGGTGCTTCCGGGCTGCGCCACACCTGGCGATAGGACATGGCCGCGATCACCGCGGCGGGCGGGCGCCCGGTGCGCAGGTGAATCGTGACCGTCCACATCGCCAGCAGCCAGGTCAGTGCGGACATCGTGCGGTGGGGGTCGTCTTCGACCCGTTCGACGAGCTGTTGCTCGGCGGCAAAGCGGTTCTGACGTGAGAGCCACGAAACGACAAGTCGCTCCATGTCAACCACATCAATCATGGGCAGTTCTCGAGGATGGGGGCGGGCGAGCGCGGCGGCCCGGCGTGAGCTGGTGTCCACCAGAGCCAACGCCCCCGTGTCCGGGAGAGTCTGCCAGGCGAGTCCCGACAGCGGCATGGCGGCCACAGTAGCCGGGCCCGGGAGCTTTAACCATCAGCGTTGATGAAAGATTGTTGTCATTTCGGTTTCCGGTGCTACCCGTCCGTGCCGGTCGGTCCGGATTTCTGTCGCTCCTGTCACCAACTCGGCCGATAACCGTCACGAGAAGGTTCGGCGGCGTGCCCAGAGTGCCCGGTCAGGGACGCATCGGACCCGCCGCCGTGCCGCTACTCGCCCAGAAGGTCTAGGACGATGGTGGGGGGCTGGGTGGGTGTGGTGGCGATGTGGGTGCGCCAGTGTTTTTCGGCGGCGTCGGGGTCGTGGTGGGCGATGAGGTCGAGGAGG
>NZ_JBFLUG010000209.1:0-9005 GCF_041008525.1 Parafrankia sp. FMc2
GTCCGTCACCGTGCCCACTCGCGGATGTCTCCGTCTACGGACATCCTTACGGATCTCGGAGCCCTCATGCCCGGCCGGCACCTGCCCGCCCCGGCCGGCTCCAGGCGGTGGCGCTCCTGCTGATCCCGGTGGTCCTGATCGTCGCGATGGTCGTCGTCGAACGCACCCGCGACGGCGGACGCCGACCCATCTCCCAGGAGAACCCGTTCCGGGACATGAACCTCCCGGAGAGCAGCTCGGGTTCGGCCGAGGGCCGTGAGCACGAGGTGCCCACGGAGGAAACCCAGGCCGTGCAGGCACCCGACCCGGCGGCGGTCGAGCGAGCGGTCCCGGACCTGCCAGGCGCCGTGCCGACCACCCCGGGGCTCAGGGATGTACGCCTCACTGATCCGCAGGCGTCCCCGAAGCCGTCGCCTCCACCGGCGGCGGCCGGCGGCGCCACGGCGCCCGCGGGCGGGGCGGCGGCGCGGCCTGGTGGCGAGTTGCGTGCGGAGTTCGGTGAGTCCCGGACGGTTCGGCCAGACCGTGGCCCGGCCCGGGACGGCAAGCCGCAGGCGGGCCGGACCGAGCTGGTGGAGCGGCGTACCGAGAGCACACGCGAGTTCCGCAACCCGGACGGGTCGCTCACGACCGAGACCTCGATGGGCCCGGCGCGTTTCCAGGATGCCCGCGGCGGGTGGGTCGACATCGACACGGCGTTGGAGCAGGCCGGTGCGGGTCGTCTGCGCTCGGCGTCGACCGAGCATGTGGTCGAGGTCGCGCAGGACGCGAAGGATCCGCGGCTGGGCCGTATCGAGCTCGGTGAGGGGACGTCGTTCTCGTTCGGGCTCGTCGGCGCAGCCCCGTCCCGGGCGGAGGTCGACGGGCCCAAGGCGACCTTCGCCGACATCCGGGAATCGGCTGATCTGGAGCTCGGTGCCGTCGCGGGCGGGATGAAGGAAGTCATCGTCCTGCAGTCAGCCGCTGCGCCGACCGTCTGGGAGTTCCCGCTGGAGATGGAGGGCCTCACAGCCCGCCTCGACGGCCGCCAGGTTCTCCTGGAGGACGCTGCCGGCGAGGCGCGTGGTGTGGTTCCGCCCGGGTGGATGGAGGATTCACGCACCGAGGGTGGTATGGCCGCGACGTCGGACGGCGTCGTCTACAGCCTCGTCGAGGGCGAGGACGGCGGCCAGGTCCTGCGGGTCGAGCTCGACCGCGCCTGGTTGAACGACCCGGCCCGGGTCTATCCCATCCGGGTGGACCCGGCGGTCATCGGTGACTCGCTGTACGTCGGAGGTGACGACACCTACATCTCCTCCCTGCAGCCGAACACGAACTACTCCTCGCTCCCCGCGTTCTACGCCGGTAAATACCAGACGGACGTCCAGCGTGGCTATCTCAACTTCCCGGGCCGCTCCGAGCTCACGGGGGCGCACATCACCAACGCCCATCTGAAGATCTTCAACTACGACTCGGCCGGCGGGTGCACGCCGTATCCGGTGTCCTTGCGGCAGGTGCTGATCCCCTGGAACGGGTACAACATGACCTGGCCCGGGGCGACCATGGGCCCCGTCGTCGCCGAGGGCACCTTCGCGCGGGACCAGGGCAACCCCGCGTGTCTTCCGCAGTGGGAGTACATCGGCAACAGCGACGACCGCCTGCGTGACCTGGTCCACCTGTGGACCCACAACGCGTACGCCAACTTCGGCCTCGCGGTCACCGCGTCGGAGACGAACGACGACGCGCGCAAGGCGTTCTACACGGCGAACTGCTGGTGCAATCCGGCCGACCCTCCCTCGGACTTCCGGCCGAAACTGGAAATCAACTGGTCCTCCAACGGAGCCCAGTACTCGTACCCGAACGGCGCCCCGCAGTGGGTGACCATGCCGACGGCGACGACACCCGGCACCGTCATGGTCAGGGTCAAGAACTCGGGGCAGACGGCGTGGGCGGCGAACAGCGCGTTCAAGCTGGCCTACCACGTCTACCAGAACGGTGTCCTCTACGACCAGGAGGGCGCGGAGACGAACCTGCCCGTCGCGGTCAACCCGGGGGGCACGATCGACCTCGCGGCGACGGTCGATCCGCTTCCGGCCGGGACGTACGAGATCCGCTGGGACATGAAGCAGTCGGGCGTCGCCTGGTTCTCGTCCTGGGGCGTCGACTACATGAGCACACCGCTGACTCTCAGCGCCGCGCAGCCCCTCGTCACCGGTGTCGCGCCGCCGAACGGCACCGAGGTCTCCAGCCTGCGCCCGACCCTGTCCGCCAGCGGCAGCGACCCGGACAACGCGCCCAACCCCCTCACCTTCCAGTTCCAGCTCTGCACCGGAACGGACGCGGCATCCGGCTCCTGCTGGGACTCCGGATGGCAGTCCGGAACGACCTGGCAGCCGCCCGCCGGAGCGCTGACCTGGGGAACGATCTACTACTGGCGCGTCCGGGTGAGCGACGGCCTCTACCAGAGCTCCTGGCTGGGACCCATCGCCGTCCGGCCCGTGGCCGCCCAGTCGACGACCGAGGCCAGTCTGGGACGGGACCCCTACGTCCCACCCGTCTCCCATGTGCATCCACTGGCGCAGAACTACAGCTCGACGGTCACCGACGCCGCGGTCTCCGGGGTCGGCCCGGCGCTGTCGGTCTCCCGTACCTACAACAGCCTCAGCAGTTCCGACGGCATCTTCGGCCCCGGCTGGACGTCGGAGTTCGACAGGTCGGCGAACCCCGAGGCCGCCGGTGACGGCGACATCCTGGTACGGAAGGCGGACGGCCGGGTCGAGCGCTTCGGCCGCAACACCGACGGCACTTTCGCGCCGCCCCAGGGCGTGTACTCACTCCTGCAGGCGCCATCGCCCAGGATCGCCTCCTTCACCAGCGCGAACTCGACGACGTCGCTCGGGCTCGCGGACACCGGTGAGAGCTGGCAGGTTCTCGACGGAACCTGGGGAATCTCGAACAACAACGCCTACCTGGTCTCCGGCTCCATCTGGCAGCGCAATGCCGCGGTGATGCCAGCCGCCGCCGACGGTACGGTCCGTTTCACCGCTCCGGTGGCCCAGGACGGCATCGGTGTCGCGTTCCGCGTGCAGGACATCGACAACATGTGGATGCTGTACGTCCAGCCGTCCACGAACTCGCTGGTCCTGGCGAAGCGGGTGTCGGGGTCGGAGACGCAGGTCGCGACGATCGCGAACGCCTGCTGTTCCGCGAACGACACCTACGCGGTGACGACGTCGGGCAGCCAGATCACGGTGCTGCGGAACAACCAGGTCGTCGGGTCCGCCACCGACTCGGCGTTCAGCACGGTCACCCGGGCCGGCATCTACTGGGCCAGTGCGGGTTCCGGCCGCATCGGGTCGATCAACCTGATTGACGACCAGCATCGCGACACGATCACCCGGGCCAACTCGACGACGTCGCTGGGCACCACGGACAACGGCGAGAAGTGGCAGAACGTCGGCAGCGCGGCCTGGGGTGTCAATGGAAACGCCGCCTACCTGGCGACGGCGTCCGGCACCCGGAACGTGGCGACGGTGTCCGGTGCGGCCGACGGCGCGTTCTCGTTCACGATGCCGGTCGCCCAGGCCGGCCTGGGCCTCGCGTTCCGCTACGCCGACCCGGCGAACTACTGGCGGCTCGTCGCACAGCCGTCCGCCGGCACCTGGCAGCTGGTCAAGCGGGACGACAACGTCGAGACGACCGTGGCGACCTCGGCGGCCGGTACCTGCTGTACCGCGGCGGACGTGCTGCGGGTCGAGACCAACGGCGCGCAGATCCGGGTGCTGCGCAACGGGACGCAGATCCTGCTGGTGAACGACCCGTCGGTGTACTACGGCAGCCGCGCCGGCCCGTTCGCCGAGGCCACCGGCGCCGGCCGGCTCGACAACCTGGTCCTCTCGGCCGCGACCACTCTCACGGAGAAGGGCGGCAGCTCCTACGCCTTCCGGTCGGACGGCCGGCTGACCCGGGTCACGGACTCCGCCGCGCGGCAGCTGCAGCTCGCCTACGACGGCAACGCCCGGCTCACCTCGGCGACGAGTGTGACCAGCGGGCGCGCCCTGACCCTCGGCTGGTCCGGCGGACGCGTCAGCTCCGTGGCGACGGCATCAGTCGCAGCCCACAGCGGTGCGCTGACCTGGAACTACGGCTACACCTCCGGCAGGCTGACCAGCGTCACGGCGCCGCACTCGACGACACCGCTGACCTACACCTACGGCACGAGCGGTGGCGCGAACGGCAGGCTGACCCAGATCAATCTGCCGCGCGGCAACATCGACACCAGGGTCGGTTACAACACCGACGGCACGGTCGCCTGGCGTGAGGACGGCCTGGCGCGCCGCACCACCTTCGCCATCCACGCCACCGGCGCGACGACCACGATCCGCATCACCGACCCGCGGGGGCACGCGACCGACTGGAAGTACCAGAACGGGCAGCTGATCTCCCGGCTCGACGGCACCGACGAGCGGACGTTCAGCTACAACGACCGCGGCTTCCTCACCCAGGTCCGCGACGAGAACAACAACCTGCTGTCGATGCAGACCGACACCCGCGGCAACGTGCTGTCCCGCACCACCACCCGGGCGATGATCGGCACCAGCCCCGTACTGAACACGGAGTACTACAGCTACTTCGTCGGCGCACCGGGTGATCCGCGCAACGATCTGATCACCGCGTATCGGGACGCGCGGTCGTCGTCGCCGACCCACGACGTCTACCGGACGACGTACACGTACAACGCCGCCGGTGACCTGATCCAGACCCGCACACCGTCCACGCCGGACTTCCCGACCGGACGAACCACCAGCTCGGCGTTCACGAACGGCACCGAAGCCGCCGTGACCGGCGGTGGGACCGTGCCACGGGGCCTGCTGGCCAGCCAGACCGACGCCCGCGGCAAGGTCACGACCTTCGGTTACGACTCGAAGGGCGACCTGCGCCGTGACCAGGACCCGGCCGGGCTGGTGCACGAGTACACCTACGACGAGATCGGCCGGCGGCTGACGTCGCGGGAGATCTCCGACACCTACCCGTCGGGCCTGACGACCACGACGACGTACACCAAGCTCTCCCGGGTCGCCACGGTCACCGCCCCCGGGGTCACGAACCCGATCAACTCGACGACCCGCACGGCCGTCACGACGAACAGCTACGACCTGAACAGCAACCTCACCCAGGTCGTCGTCTCCGACTCGACCGGCGGTGACGCCGCCCGGACCACCACCTACACCTATGACAACGCCGACCAGCAGACGTCGCAGACCATCGCCGCCGGGACGTCGGCGGCGTCGACGACCTCGCTGACCTACGACCCGAACGGCAACATCGCCACCAGGACCGACGGCAACGGCACCGTCACCACCTACGCCTACACCGCGAAGAACCTGTTGGCGACGACGACCGTCGAGGACTTCGTCGACGACCCGGTCGCCGGCTCGACACCGCGTGACCTGCTTGCGGAGTCGCGGGCCTACGACCCGGCGGGCCGGCTCGCCTCCGTGACCGACGCCGAGGGCCGCACCACCGACCACACCTACTGGCTCGACGACCTGCCCCGCCAGGAGATCCTGCGCGGGTACCGCCCGCCGGACCTGACCAACGGGGTCCTGTCGGGCCCGGGTGCCTACGACATCGTCCTGGTCGACCGGACCTACGACGCCGCCGGCAACCCGACGTCCACCAGTACCGGTGGTGGGCTGCGCACCGCGGAGACCGCCTACGACGCCGCCGGACGGGTCACCTCCAACACGGTCGCCCCCGGCTCGGTGGCGCGGACCGCGACCTACACCTACGACGCTGGCGACAACGTGACGTCGACGGTGCTCGGCGCCGCCGGCACGGCCGCCACCGAGCGGGTCGACGTCGCCTACGACGACGCGTCCCGCCCGACCTCGGAAACGGTGTTCGGGGACGGCACCGCCACCTACGTCACGACCGTCCAGCATGACCAGCGGGGCTTCGTCACCGGTGTGACCGACCCCCGCGGCCACGTCGCCGGCGGCCCGCCGAACCCGGCGTTCAGGACGACGGTCGAGACGAACCAGATCGGGGTGACGTCACGGACGACGTCGCCGCTGGTGGCGGTCGAGGAGTGGAGCGGCAGCCCGACCGACCAGACGCAGACCGTCGACGGGATCCTCAACGTCCACGGCGAGGTCATCCGCGACCGTGACGCGCGCGGCAACGTCACCTCGATCACCTACAACGCGGCCGGTCAGGTCACCGGGCGGTCAGGGCAGCCGTACACCCCGCCCGGCGGGTCGGCGATCACCCCGACCGAGTCGTGGACGTATGACGACAACGGCAACGTCCTGACCCACACCGACGCCCGCGGCGAGACGACCACCACCGTCTACGACAAGCTCAACCGCCCGGTCGCCATCACCGACCCGCAGGTCGGCTCGGCCACCGCCGGTGTCAGCCGCATCCTCTACGACGACATCGGCAACGTCGTGTCCACCGTCAACCAGCTCGGCGCCTGGACGTTCTACGCCTACGACGACCTCGACCGGGTCTGGGCGACCACCGAGACCGAACGGACCCCGGCGGCGACGTTCACCACCTACACGGTGCACAACAACGCCGGTGACCTGGTCCGGATCCGTAAGCCCGCGAACGCGGCCGGCGGGCAGTCACAGACGGCGGTGTACAACCAGGCCGGCGATCTGATCGAGAGCCGGACCGAGACCAACGACCTCACCACCTACGGCTACGACCTCGCCGGCCGGCTGGTGGAGGCCACCGACCCCCTCGGACGTTCCACCCGGACCACCTACGACCGTGCCGGCCGCCAGGTCGAGGTCGCCCAGTACTCGCCCGCGGATGTGGAGCTGCGGTCGACCTCGACCGTCTACGACGCTGTCGGTAACCCGGTGTCGGAGACCGACCCGAGGGGCTGGACGACCACCGCCACCTACGACGCTCTCAACCAGCTGCGGACCGTCACCGAGCCGGTGGACGCCTCGACGTCGATCACCACCACGTTCGGTTACGCCAAGGGTGGCAAGCTCACCCGCCGGACCGACGGCCGCGGGAACCGGGTCATCTACACCTACAACCCGCTGCTGCTACGCGAGTCCGTCGTCGAGGCCCCGACCACCGCGCATCCCGCCGCCGCGGACCGTGAGTGGAAGACGTCCTACGACGCCGGTGGTCTGCCGGTGTCGGTGGCGGCACCGGGTGGGGTGGTGCGGTCCCGCACGTTCGACGAGCTGGGCCGGCTCACGGTGGAGACCGGTTCCGGGGGCGGTGCCACCGGCGCGGCCCGGTCGTTCACCTACGACCTCGCCGGGCAGGTCACCTCGTTCTCCCACCCGTGGGGCACCCAGAACACCACGTACAACGACCGGGGCCTGGTCACCGGCACCACCGGTGACGGTGGGACGACGACCTTCACCTACGACGTCAACGGGCGGATGATCTCCCGGGGTGATCCGGGGTCGTACTCCGCGTTCGGGTACAACTCCCGCGGTGACCTGAACCTGATCACGGGTACCGCGACCGGTGGGTCCCGCAGCCTGCACTACGACGTCGCCAGCCAGCTGACGTCGATCACCTACGCGAACCCGGGTGCGACCCGCGGCTTCGGCTACGACGACCTCGGGCGCACGGTGTCGGACACGTTGACCGGGCCCGGGGGGACCCTGCGGGAACAGACCTACACCTACGACGCGGGCGACAACCAGCTCTCGACCACGATCGGCCCGGCCGGGGTCGCGTCCGCGGGTACCCAGACCTACACCTACGACCGTGCGAACCGGTTGACGTCCTGGACCGACCCGGCATCGGCCACCACCACCTACGGCTGGGACGCCGCCGGGAACCGGACCTCCGTCAACGGTGTCGCCGCCACGTTCGACCAGCGTAACCGGCTGCTCACCGACGGCACCGCCACCTACACCCACACCCCCCGCGGCACGCTGGCGACCCGGGTGCAGGGCACCACCACCACCACGACGACCGGCTTCGACGCCTTCGACCAGCTCGTCTCCGACACCACCGGCACCACCACCACGGCCTACGGCTACGACGCCCTCGGCCGCCTCGCGGTCCGCAACGGCACCCGCCTCGTCTACGGCGGCCTGGAACGCGAGACCGTCACCGACGGCACCCAGGCGTTCTCCCGCGACCCCGACGGCGACCTCATCTCCGTCGGCACCTCCACCGGGAACTGGGCCACCCTCACCAACACCCACGGCGACGTCGTCGCCGCGTTCCCCACCAACGGCGCCTCCCTCGCCGTCGACCGCTCCTACGACCCGTTCGGTGAACCAGCCGTCACCAGCACCACCGCCCTACGCATCGGCTACCAAGGCAGCTGGACCGACCCCACCACCACCAAAATCTCCGCCCAGGCCCGCTGGTACACCCCCGGCACCAGCACCTTCATCTCCCGCGACCCCGCCGACCTGCCCTTCACCAGCGCCGCAGGAACCAACCGCTACACCTACGCAGGCGCCAACCCCCTCGCCTACAACGACCCCACCGGCTACTGGCCGAGCTGGGGAGACGTCAAAAAAGTCGGAAAAACTATCGGGTCGGCGATCTACGACAACACTGTCGGTGACGTTCTGAACGATGGAAAAGATATCGTCTCCGGTCTGCGTAAAGGTGGAATCGGTGGCGCCGTAGCGCCTCTTGCGAAGTTCGGCTTGAAACGCCTCCCCATCGCTACAGCGGCGAGGATAGGCCTCAAGATCTACGAGTACAACGACAAATTCAATAGGGCACGCGACGTCTACGAAGACCTCACCCGCGCGCCAGAGGGGCGCCAGGGCCGACCGGAGCGCAACGATCGCCAGCAGGAGCAAGGACCCACCGCGGCGTCCTCCTGGGCATCCCCCGACTACCCCTCGTACAGCGGATCCCCCGGCTCCTCGTACAGCTCTCCCTACCGATCCACCTATCGCTCAGGCAGTTCCACCACCGGCCGTTACGCCTCCACCTCCTCCGCACCGGCCGCGGAGCAGGTAAACCTGGAATGGCTCAACGCCCCCCTCATCTCCGCCACCAACCCCACCAACATC
>NZ_JBFLUG010000020.1:0-84608 GCF_041008525.1 Parafrankia sp. FMc2
TGTTCTCGACGAGTCCGGGTTCGGGTGATCTTTACCGGTATACGGGGGCGTCGACGAACTGGGAGCTGGTGGGTGGTCCTGGTGCGCAGTTCGTGGTGACGGCGGACCGGTTGTACTCCCTCACGCCGGATCGGCAGGGTGTGTACATGTATTCCGGGTCGGGTACGAACTGGGTTCAGATCGGTGGGCCCGGGGGGACGTTGTATGGCGGGGGTTATGGTTTGTTCTCGACGAGTCCGGGTTCGGGTGATCTTTACCGGTATACGGGGGCGTCGACGAACTGGGAGCTGGTGGGTGGTCCTGGTGCGCAGTTCGTGGTGACGGCGGACCGGTTGTACTCCCTCACGCCCGACCAGCAGGGCGTGTACCTGTACTCCGGATCGGGCACGGACTGGATTCGCATCGGCGGGCCCGCCCGGAGCATCGCCCCCGGGTCATAGCCGGGCCGGCTGACGGCTGTTCCGCACCCCGCCGAGCATCTGGTGCGCGTATCGGCGGCGACTGACCTCGGGCCGGGTGCCGGGGTGCCGGGGTGCCGCGCTGCCAGGCGGCCGCGTGGACGGGTGGACGGGTGGACGGGTGGCAGCGTTGCCGAGTGATCGAGTGGACGAGCCCAGCGATCTACTCATAAATCTGTTAGTTGCTCTACGCTAAATAGTTGGACGACCTCGGATCGGGCCCCGACCTTGGTCGTCCGCGGGCCGGCCGTCAGGTCGGCGGCGCGGGGGCGCACAGCTGCAGTCAGCCCGGGAGGTGGTCCGGATGGCCGAACTGACCATGCGCCGCAAGTTCGCCGTGCTGGCGATCTGCTCGATGAGCCTGCTCATTGTCGGGCTCGACATCACGATCGTGAACATCGCGCTGCCCTCGCTGCAGCGTGACTTCGACGCGTCGCCGGCCGGTCTGCAGTGGAGCATCGACAGCTACACCATCGTCCTGGCCAGCCTGCTCATGCTCGCCGGTTCCGCGGGGGACAGGCTCGGCCGCCGGAAGGTGTTCCAGACCGGGCTGGTGCTGTTCACGCTGGGCTCCCTGCTGTGCAGCCTCGCGCCCGGGCTCGGCTGGCTGGTGGCGTTCCGCATGGTCCAGGCCGTCGGCGGCTCGATGCTCAACCCGGTGGCGATGTCGATCATCACCAACACGTTCACCGATCCTCGCGAGCGCGCACGGGCCATCGGTGTGTGGGGCGCGGTGGTCGGCATCAGCATGGCGTTGGGCCCGGTGCTGGGCGGGGTCCTGGTCGAGTGGGTGAACTGGCGCGCGATCTTCTGGATCAACATCCCGTTCGGCCTGCTCGCGCTGGTGCTGGCGCGGCTGTTCGTCCCCGAGTCGCGGGCCGCGCGGCCGCGTCGGCTCGACCCTGTCGGCCAGCTGCTGGTGATCACGGCGCTCGCCACGCTGACCTACTCGCTCATCGCGGCCCCCGAGGCGGGCTGGACGTCGGCCCGCACCCTGGTTCTGTTCTCGGCCGCCGGTATCGCCACGGTGCTGCTGGTGCGCTACGAGTCCCGCCGGGCCGAGCCGTTGCTGGACGTCCGCCTCTTCCGCGTCCCGTCGTTCTCGGGCGCGACGGCCACGGCGGTCTGCGTGTTCGGCGCCCTCGGTGGGGCGCTGCTCCTCAACACGATCTACCTGCAGGATGTCCGCGGCTACTCGCCGTTGCACGCCGGCCTCGTGACCCTGCCGATGGCCGTGGCCATCATCATCGGTGCGCCCCTGTCCGGACGGGCGGTGGCGCGGTTCGGCCCGCGGCCGTCCCTGCTCGCCGCCGGCGTCGGGCTCACCGCCGGCAGCCTGGTGATGACCGTGTTCGACGCCGGAACCTCGACCGGTGTGCTCCTCGTCGCCTACGTCCTGTTCGGAGCGGGCTTCGGGCTGGTGAACGCGCCGATCACGAACACGGCGGTGTCCGGAATGCCGGTGGAGCAGGCGGGAGTCGCCGCGGCGGTGGCCTCGACCAGCCGTCAGGTGGGTCAGTCGCTGGGCGTCGCGCTGATCGGTTCCGTCGCCGCCGTGACGGCTGCGACGACGGCGGGCGTGGCCGTGGTCGCCACCGCGGGTGCGGGGGAGGATCCAGTCGGGGGAGGGCCGACGATCATGATCGATTCCACCGGTGCGGCGGGCCGGTGGGTGGTCGTCGCCGCCTGTGCGGCCGCTCTCGTCCTGGGGCTCACGACGGCGCCTCGCTCCAGGCGGGGCGGTGCTGCTCCCGCCGCCGGTGCTGCCCCCGGTGCCGGTGTCGCGTCAGCCGGTGTCGCGTCAGCCGGTGTTGCGCAGGCCGGCCGCGATGCCGTTGATGGTGAGGAGCAGGCCACGGCGCAGCCGGGGGTCGGCGCCGTCGCCGGCGGCGCGGGTGCGGGCCAGCAGGGAGACCTGCAGGGCGTGCAGCGGGGTGAGGTAGGCATCCCGGACCTGCAGGGTGTGGCGCAGCACCGGCGCGGTCTGCAGTAGCTCGTCCTGACCGGTGACGGTGAGCACCTCGCGCACGGTGCGCTCGTGCTCGGCCCGGATGACGTCGAACAGGCCGGCGCGTGCCGGGTCGACGAGCGTTGACACGTAACGCCGCGCGATCGCCAGATCCGACTTCGCCAGGGTCATCTGGACGTTGCCGAGGAACGTCCGGAAGAAGTGCCACGACCGGTACATCTCGGCCAGTTCGTCCCCGGCCCCGGCGGCGCGGGCCGCCGCCAGGCCGGAGCCGACCCCGAACCAGCCGGGGAGCAGGATCCGCGACTGCGTCCAGCCGAACACCCAGGGGATGGCCCGCAGGTCGGCGAGCCCGCCGGTGCCGCCGGGCCGGCGGGCCGGTCGGGAGCCGATGTTGAGGTTGCCCAGCTCCTCGACCGGGGTTGCGGCCAGGAAGAACGGGACGAGCTCCGGGTCTGCCACCAGCGACCGGTAGGTGTCGCGGGCGGCGTCCGCCACGGCGGTCATCGTCCCGTCCCAGCCGAGGAGGATCCGTTCGGACTGCCGAGACGTCCGGTGCAGGATGGAGGCCTCGATCACCGCCGACAGCGCGATCTCCAGGTTCTGCCGGGCGAGGCGCGGCAGGATGTACTTGTCCGAGATCACCTCGCCCTGCTCGGTGACCTTGATCGGCCCGTCCAGGGTGCCGTACGGCTGGGCGAGGATCGCCTCGCCGGACGGCCCGCCGCCGCGGCCGACCGACCCGCCGCGGCCGTGGAACAGCCGCAGCACGACCCCGTGGGCGCGGGCGGTGTCCCGCAGCTCGCGCTGCGCCTTGTGGATCTCCCACTGGGAGGCGGTGATGCCGGCGTCCTTGGACGAGTCCGAGTAGCCGAGCATGACCTCCTGCACGTCGCCGCGCGCCGCGACGAGCGCACGGTAGGACGGGTCGGCGAGCAGCCGGTCGAGCAGGGCGCCTGCCGCCCGCAGCTCGGTGACGGTCTCGAACAGCGGCACGAACCCGATCCGTGCCCAGGCCCCGCCGGTTCCGCTCGCCGGCTCCGTCCCGCCGGTTCCGCCGGTCCCGCCGGGGGCGCCCAGGCCGACGAGGCCCGCCTCGCGGGCGAGCACCACGACGGCCAGGATGTCGTCGACTCCGCGCGTCATCGACACGATGTAGCTCTCGATGACTCCGTCGCCGTAGCGGTCGAGTGCCTGGCGGACGGTGGTGAGCAGCTCGAACGTCCGCGCGGCCCGCTCCGGCAGCGGCGGCGGTACGGCGCCGAGCAGCGGCCGGCGCCCGGCGAGCTCGGTGGAGAGCAGGGTGAGCCGGGCCGCGCGGTCCAGGTCCCGGTAGCGGACGTCAAGCTCGCCGAGCTGGTCGTAGATCGCACTGAGGGCCGCGTGGTGGGCGTCGGCGTGCTCGCGGATGTCCAGCGTCGCCAACGACAGCCCGACGGTGTTCGCGGTCCGGATCGCGCGCAGCAGCGGCCCGTCGGCGACCAGCCCGCCGTTGCTGGCCGCCAGGGAGACCCGCATGAGCTCCAGCTCGTCCACCAGCTCGGTGATCCGCAGGTAGTCCCGCCCGGGGACGTGCGGGGTGCCGGCGGCGAGCCGTGCCCGGGTGCCGGCGAGCCGGGTCAGGATGTAGCTGCACCGCAGCCGGTAGGGCTCCTCCGCGTTGAGCCGGATGTACCGGTCGTACACCTCGGGCAGCGCTGCCCGGTCGGCGGTGAGCGCGGCGCGCAGGTCCGCGCTGATCTCTCCGACCACCCGGGTGGAGGCGGTCAGCTCCCGGATCAGCCGGTCGACGGTGGCGGTGAGGACACGGATGCCGAACTCGTGCTGGAGGTTGAGCACCTCCAGGGTCACCGCGGGCGTGACGTTCGGGTTGCCGTCACGGTCACCGCCGGCCCAGGTCCCGAAGGCCAGCGGCCGGGCGGTGGCGGGCAGGTCGACGCCGATGCGGGCGAGCGCGGTGTCGAGGTCCTCCAGCAGGTCCCCCACGACCTCGGTGGCGATCGACTCCAGGTAGTAGGTGGCTGCCCGTGCCTCGTCCGTCGGCTCGGGCCGCTCGACCCGAAGCTCGTCGGTCTGCCAGAGGACGTCCACCAGTTCGGCGAGCCGGCGGGCGAGGCGCTCGTCATCGGCGGCGGGGCGGCGCGGGTCGTCGGACGCGTCCAGCAGGTCGGCGATGCCGCGCAGCGTGTCCAGGACGGACCGGCGGCTGGCCTCGGTGGGATGCGCGGTGAACACCGGGCGCAGCTGGAGGCGCCCCATCACCTCGCCGGGCAGGCCCGGGTCCAGCGTGCCGTCGGCGACCGCGGCGGCGATCCGGTCGGCGAGGGTGTGCAGCCGCCCGCGCGGCCGGTCGGAGATCTCCCGGGCGCGGTGCAGCTGCTCGGTGATGTTGGCGAGCTGGAAGTAGGCGGCGAACGCCCGGGCGAGCAGGATCGCCTGCGGCGCGTCGACCTCGTCGAGGACGGCGGCGAGCTCGGCGCCGCCGTCCTCGCTGCGGGCCAGCATCCGCACCCGTTCGACCAGGGTGAACAGGTCCTCGCCCTCGTAGCGGGTGAGTGACTCGCCGAGCAGAGTGCCCAGCCGCCGCACGCCGGCGCGGACCGCCGCGTGCCGGGCGCCCGAGGCGACGCCGCCGGAGAAACCGCCAGGATCCTGGGACGTGCCTGGTGGGGGCGTCAAGGTGGTCCTCTCAGACGAGGAGGAGCACGGCAGGAGTGAGGAACACCGCCGCGGCGCCGAGGTAGGCGGCGCCGGGCAGCCAGATCGGCACCTCGGGTGGGTCGAGGAGACGGGAGATCCGCGCGACGACCGGCGTCCGCACCGGCTCGGGCCGGGCTGCGTCGGGTCGTGATCCGCCGGGTTTCGCACCGCCGGAGCGCGCCGCGCCGGGCCGGTCGCCCGCGAGGGCGATCATCGTGGCGACGAGGCGACTGGCGCCTCCGATCACCCCCAGCGTCGCCGGCGAGTCGGGGACGGAGCGCGGCCCGGTCACCCCGAGGGCACCGGACGGGACAGGAGCGCGGGTGACCCCGAGCCGGGCGAGTGCGCGGGCCAGTGTCCGCCCGCTGGTGCGCCGGGCGGCGGCGTCGTCCGCGAGCATCTCGACGAGCAGCGACACCGCGGCCGTCGCCTCCCGGGCCGGCCGCAGGAAGGGGAAAGTGCGCTCCCAGGCGACGAACGGCTGGATGACCAGGTCATGACGCCCGTTCACATGCGCCTCCTCATGGGCGAGGACGGCGTCCAGCTCCTCCGGGGTCAGTGTCCGCAGCAGCCCCTCGGAGACGACGACCCGCGCGTGGCGCACGCCGGGCACGCAGTAGGCGACGGCGAGCGGGTGGTCGAGAATCCGCAGCCGGGCGCCGGTCCGCTCCCGGTGCTCGCACAGGCGGCATCCCTCGACCGGCTGGTCGCCCTCACTGGCGCGGTCGCCCTCACCGGCGCGGCTGCCCTCACCGGCCGGGGCGCCGCGGTCGCGGGGAGCGGACCTGGTGCCGTGGCGGCGGTGGCGGTGGCCGGCGAGGTCGACGAGGTGCCGGTGCCGGTGCCGGTCGCGCAGGGTGGCGGCTGTCGAGACGCACAGCACGCCGAACAGGCGGGCTGCCAGCGCGGCGGCGATGGCGAGGCCGAGGAGGTTCGTCCGGCCCAGCCCGACGAGGGGCTCACCGGCCGCGAGGTTGGCCGCATGGTCGGCGACCGCGGACGGGATGCCCTGGGACAGCGGTGCCACGGTGAACGCGATCGCGGCGAGAAGAGCGGACACCCCGCCGGCCAGCCCGACCGCCTGCCACAGCACGATGGCGGCCCGCGGGCACCGGTACGGCCATCGGGCGGAGGCCAGCAGGCGTGGGACTGGCCAGGCCAGCGCACACGCGAACAGGGCGAGAAGGACCGCGGTCGTCATGTCCCGCCAGACGCTACCGCTCGGGCGCCCGCCGCGGCGGTGCTGGCGGACGGCGCGCGAAGGCCGGTAGACCGAACCTGCTGGCCCGGGTCTTTCGGACCCCGCGCAGGGTGACGTCGGTGACGTCCGGTAGCCCCCTGACGGTGGTCGTGTGGCCGGGGCCGAAGGTCACGGTGCGGTGGCGGGGTCGTCGCCCGGGGCGCCGGTGCTGTCGTCAGCGGCTGCCGCGGCCGAACCATCGTGGGCTGCGATGCCGGGGGCTGCGGTGCCCGGCACGCCGGCCTCGTTGGTGTCGCCGTCGGCGGACTGCGGGTCGGCGGACTGCGGGTCGGCGGAGTCCGCCCCGGCCGGCTCGAGCGCGCGGCGCAGGATCTCGGCCTCCTCCGCGGACACCGAGCCGACGAAACGGACCAGTGCGGAGCCCCGGTCGTCGGCGGTGCCGAGCGCTTCCAGCATCGCCTCGGCGACGACGGTCTCGCGGCTGTCCACGGCGGCGTAGCGGTGGGCGCGTGCGGCCCGCTGGCGCCGGACGAAGCCCTTGCGCTCCAGGCGCTCCAGCACTGTCAGAACGGTGGTGTAGGCGAGGTCGCGCTCATGGTCGAGCCGGGCCGCCACGTCGCGCGCGGTCAGCCAGTCGTCCGCGGACCACAGGACGTCCATGACAGACCGTTCCAGGTCACCCAGGCGTGCCATGACAACGATCCTACGCCGCGTAGAAGTTCTTGCCCGCAAGTTCGGTGAGGTCGGTCGATCTCATGGTGCCGTCGATCGATCTCACAAGGAAAAATCTTCTACGCAACGTAGAATGTTCTACGTAATGTAGAAGAACGCGACGGGCGTGCTGCCGCCCACGGTGGAGGAGGTCCAGATGGTCCAAGCCGCCGAAGTGCTCTCCCACGTCGCGGCGCTCGCGCAGACCGGAGACCTGAACCCGGCCAGCGCGACGTCCACCGGCCTGGCCCGTGGGCAGACCGCCATCTCCCTGGCGTTCCACATCTGCTTCGCGGTGTTCGGTGTCGGGATGCCGTGGCTGCTCCTGTACGTCGAGGGGCGGTGGGTGCGCACCCGGGACCCGGTCTGGCTGGCGCTGACCCGCAAGTGGTCCAGGGCCTTCGCGGTCCTGTTCGCCGTCGGTGCCGTCTCCGGGACGGCCCTGTCCTTCGAGTTCGGGCTGCTGTGGCCGGCCTTCATGGCCCGGTACGGCGGTGTGCTGGGACTGTCGTTCACGCTGGAGGGCTTCGCGTTCTTCACCGAGGCGATCTTCATCGGCATGTACCTCTACGGCTGGAAGCGCCTCTCGCCGCGCGCGCACTGGCTCACGCTGTGGCCGATCGCCATCGCCGGTACGTTCTCGACCCTCTTCATCATCACGGCCAACGCCTGGATGAACACCCCCGGTCACGTCACAGAGGTCGATGGCAAGGTCGTTTCGGCAGAGCCGTTCGCCCCGTTCCTGGCCGCGACCGCGCCGCATCAGCTCATCCACATGCTGCTGGCTGCGATGATGTGCACCGGCGGAATCGTGGCGGGTGTGTACGCGGTCGGCATGCTGCGCGGGCGGCGCGACGCGTATCACCAGCGCGGACTGCGCATCGGTCTGACCGTCCTGCTCGTCTGTGCCCCCCTGCAGCTGATCGTCGGCGACTGGGCCGCCCGCGTGGTCGGCAACGAGCAGCCGATCAAGCTCGCGGCGATGGAGGGCCTCGGTCACACCACGACCCACGCCCCGCTGACCCTCGGCGGTATCTATGACGAGCAGACCGGCGAGGTCCGGCACGGCATCGAGATCCCCAACCTGCTGTCGCTGATGCAGGGCTTCAGCGCCGACAAGGAGATCATCGGCCTGGCCGCCGTCCCACCGGAGGAACGGCCGAACGCGCTGCTGGTGCACCTGGCCTTCAACGTGATGGTCGGGCTCGGCATGGCCCTGATCGCGCTGTCGGCCGCCGTCGGGTTCGTCGTTCTGCTCCGCCGACGGCGAGGGCAACGACCGCTGGTGCCCACCGGGAGACCGTGGTTGTGGGCCGCCGCCGCGTCGGGACCGGCGTCCGTGCTGGCGATGATGGCCGGCTGGGAGGTCACCGAGGGCGGCCGCCAGCCCTGGATCGTCTACGGCCGGATGCGGGTGGACGAGGCGGTGACGACCAGCTCGGGCATGCCAGCGATCTTCACCGGCACGGTGCTGCTCTACCTGGGGCTCGCGACCGCCCTGATCCTCATCCTGCGCCGGATGGCGACCGGCGGGCCGGAGCTCGGCGGGTCCGTCGGCGAGGCCACGCGGGCGCCGGACATCCCGGACGCCCGCCCCGCGCCCGACCAGCAGGCGCCGAACCTGCCCGCCTCCGCCTCCGCGGGTGACGGGAGCGGGAACGGCACCGGGACCGACCCGTCCGGACGCGAGGAGGACACCCGATGACCGCCGCCGACCTGCTCGCCGTCGTGATGGTGCTCGGACTGACCGCCTACGCCCTCACCGGGGGCGCGGACTTCGGCGGCGGCGTCTGGGACCTGCTGGCCCGCGGCCGGGACGCCGCCGACCAGCGCCGGCTGGTCTCCGCCGCGCTCGGGCCGATCTGGGAGGCCAACCACGTCTGGCTGATCTTCGTCGTGGTGATGATGTTCAGCGGCTTCCCGGAGGCCTTCGGGATCGTCGGCTCCACGCTGGAGATCCCGCTGATCTGCGCGCTGGCCGGGATCGTGCTTCGCGGGGCCGCGTACGTCTACCGGGCCTACGGTTCCGGCGCCGCCGGGCCGGACCACTGGTGGGGCCACGTCTTCGCCGTCTCGTCCGCGATCACGCCGGTCGCGCTGGGGGTCGCCGGTGCCGCGCTGGTCACCGGCGACGTCGCCGAGGGCGCGCCGCTGACCCCGGTGACCAGCGCTTTCGGGATCGTCTGCGGTGTCTTCGCGCTCGCCGCAACGGCGTTCCTCGCCGCCGTCTACCTGTGCCGCGACGCGGCCGCCAGCCCGGAGACGGAGCACCTGGTACCGGGCCTGCGCCGGCGTGCGCTCGGCAGCGCCGTGGCCTGCGGGCTGCTGGCCGCGGTGCTGCTGCCGCTGCTGTGGTCCGAGGCGCCGGTGGTCGCCGACCGGTTCGCCGACCGCTCGGTGCCGTTCGTCGTCCTCTCGGCCATCGGCGGGGTGACTTCGCTGGTGGCGCTGTGGCAGCACCGCTTCACGGCCGCGCGGGTGACGGCGGGGATCGCCGTCGCCGGAGTGCTGTGGGGATGGGCTGCCGCACAGTACCCCGACCTCGTCGTGGGCCGGGCCACGGTCGACTCGGCCGCCGCGCCGGAAGCCAACATCGTCGCGATGCTGATCGCGGTCTGCTGCGGGCTGGTCGTGCTGGTGCCGTCGCTGTGGATGTTGTTCCGGCTGTTCGCGAACCCGGAGCCCGAGGCGGAAGCCGAAGCCAGGTCCTGACCCCGCCGGCCCGCCGGCCTGCCCGCCGTCCCGCGGCGGACCTGCCGAGGGCCGAGCCATACCGGCCCGGGAGCCGCCCGCACCGCCAGGGCGGTCTCCCGGGCCTTCGCCTGTGTCCGGTGCGACCCGTCCTGGCACGACTACCTTCGACGGGTGACGAGGGCCGGTTCCGGGAGCAGCCAGGCGGACAGCGCCGCCGTACCGGCGGCGGACGGGCGTGAGCCGCCGTCCGACGCCCGCGGCCGCCCGCCGGTCGAACCGTCGGGCGAACCGTCGGGCGGACTGCCGGGCGGATCGCCGGGCGGGCTGCCTGCCGGTGCGCCCGGTCGCCGGTTGCTGCGCAACGAGGTGCTGCTGGTCCTGGGCGTCTCGTTCGGGGCGTCCGGCCTCTTCGCGTTGATCCGCTATGTCGGCGTGCTCACCGCCGACCAGTCGGTGCGGTCACAGGTCGCGCGGCTGAACTCGTCCGCCGCGCCCGGTCGCCCCTGGCTGGATCTCGCCCTGCAGGTCGCCTCGATCGTCACCGCGCTCGTGCCGGTGTTCCTCGTCGTCCACCTGCTGGGCAGGCATGGCGGCGGCGCGGGTGCCATCGGGCTGGACCGGCGACGCCCGCGTGCGGACACCGCCTGGGGTGCGGCGCTGGCCGCGGCCGTCGGCGGAACCGGGCTGGCCTTCTATCTGGTCGCCTGGCACAGCGGCGCGAACCTCACGGTCGCCCCGTCGAACCTGCCGGACGTCTGGTGGCGGATCCCGGTGCTGATCGCCTCGGCGGCCGAGAACGGCCTGGCGGAGGAGGTGGTGGTCGCCGGCTACCTGCTGGTGCGCCTGCGCGAGCTGGGATGGGGCGCCAACCGGGCCCTCCTCGCCAGCGCGCTGTTGCGCGGCTCCTACCACCTGTACCAGGGGCTCGGCGGGTTCGCCGGCAACGTCGCGATGGGCCTGCTGTTCGGGCGGATCTTTCAGCGCACCGGCCGGGTGCTACCACTGGTGATCGCCCACACACTCATCGACACGGTAGCGTTCGTCGGATATGTGACACTGGCCGGAAAGGTCTCGTGGATTCCGGTTCCGCGGTAATGTGCTGCCGGCACTAGGTTAACAATAGGCAAACAACGATCGTTCTGTCGTGTGCTGGTGGTGTTTCTCCGTCGTGCCCCCAGCCCCCGGGCCTGCCTGGCGACCGGCGAACAAGGGCGTGTCCCGTATGGGGAAGGGGCTGGCATGGGTTCAGTTCGCGAGATCGAGCGCAAGTACTCAGTGGACCCGGGGTTCGTTCTCCCCCGGCTGGCGGACGTGCCCGGAGTAGCCACGGCGCGCACCCGCCGGGCCGTCACGCTCGAAGCCGTCTACTACGACACCGACGACCTGCGGCTGGCCCGCAACCGCATCACGCTGCGCCGGCGCACCGGCGGGGCCGACGCCGGCTGGCACCTCAAACTGCCGGTCGCCCCCGGCACCCGCGACGAGATCCAGCGGCCGCTGGGCGGCGCCGGCCCGGTGCCGGAGGAGCTCACCGACCTCGTCACCGTGCACCTGCGCGGTGCCGAGCTGCGCCCCGTCGCCCGCCTGGTCACGCTGCGCACGGCCCGTCGCCTGCGCGACGCCGCCGGCGCCGACCTGGCGGAGGTCGTCGACGACCAGGTCTCCGCCACCACGATGGGCTCCACGATGGTCGCCCAGAAATGGCGCGAGATCGAGGTCGAGCTCGGCAGCGGCGCCCCCGGCCTGCTCGACGACGTCGAGCAGGTGCTGCTGTCCGCCGGCGCGGACCGGTCGGCCTCGTCGTCCAAACTGGCGCAGGTGCTCGGCCCCGCCCTCGACGCGGCGGCCGGTCCGGATGTCCCGGCGCCTCCCCGGAAGCTGCGCCGGCGCACTCCGGCCGGCACCGTCATCCGTGCCTATCTCATCGCGCAGGTCGAGGCGCTGCTGGCGACCGACCCGCGGGTTCGGCTGGACGCCCCGGATGCCGTTCACCGCATGCGGGTCGCCTGCCGCCGCACCCGCAGCACGCTGCGGACCTTCGCCCCCTTCTTCCCGGCCGATCTCGTCAGCCACCTCGACGGGGAGCTGCGGGACCTGGCCGGAGCACTGTCCGCCGCGCGCGACGCCGAGGTCCAGATCGCCTACTTCGCCGAGCGGCTCGACGCGGTCCCCGCCGACCTGGTCCGCGGGGACGTCACGGCATCGATCAGCGGGCATCTCGCCGCCGACCAGACCGCCGCGCGGGAGCAGGCCCTCGCGATGCTGCGCAGTGAGCGGTACCTGACGCTGGTGCGGGACCTGCTCGCGCTCGTCAACAGCCCGTTGGTGGGGACGGCGCGCAAGCCCGCGGAGAAGGTCCTGCCCGGCCTGCTGCGCGAGGCCGACCGCCGGCTGAGCCGCAAGGTGTCCCGGGCGGCCGCGCTGCCCGTCGGCACCGAGCGGGACGAACTGCTGCACTCCGCCCGCAAGCAGGCGAAGCGGCTGCGCTACGCGGCCGAGGCGGTCGGCCCGGTCTACGGCGCGTCGGCGGCCGCGTTCGCCCGGCTGGCGGAGGAGATGCAGGAGCTGCTCGGCACCCATCAGGACGCGACGATCGCTCGCGACCTGCTGCAGGACTGGGGTGTGCGGGCGCAGGTGGCGGGTGAGTCGTCGGCCTTCACCCTCGGCGTGCTGTACGGGCTGGAGGAACACCGGGCGCGCACCGCGGAACGGGACTTCTTCGACCAGTGGCCGGCCGCCTCCGCGCGCCGCCACCGCCGCTGGTTCGGCTGACCGAGCGACCGGTTCGGCTGGCCGAGCGACCGGTTCGGCTGGCCGAGCGACCGGTCCGAACGGCTGAGCCGCTGAAACTGCCGACCGCATCACCCCGTGCACACGGTGTCGTGCACGGGGCGCCGGGCATGCGGTGTCATGGGAACGAACGATGTGGTGTCAGCGGGGTCGTGTGCGCACCGCGCCGGGAAGGCCCTCGGCGCGCGAGCGTCCTCGGCCGTGCGTGCCCGTGCGTGCCCGTGTCATGAGTGCCGTGTCAGTGTCATGAGTGCCGTGTCATCAGTGCGCGGTGCCCTCGTCGACGAGGAGATGCCCGATGACCGCTCCCGAAGCTCTCCCCACCACCCGGCTCGGCCGGACTGACATGGACGTCACCCGGGTCGGATTTGGCGCCTGGGCCATCGGCGGGGCTGACTGGGCGTTCGGCTGGGGGCCCCAGGACGACGCCGAGGCCGTCGAGGCGATCCGGGCGGCGGTGCGGGCCGGGGTCAACTGGATCGACACCGCCGCGGTCTACGGCCTCGGCCACTCCGAGGAGCTGGTCGCCCGTGCGCTGGCGGACCTCCCTGAGGCCGAGCGCCCGTACGTCTTCACGAAGTGCGGCCTCGCCTGGGATGTGAACGATCCCTCCCGCCGGCCGGCCCGGGTCGGTGCACCGGACTCGATCCGCGCCGAGGTGGACGCCTCGCTGCGGCGGCTGCGGGTCGAGCGCATCGACCTCTACCAGCTCCACTGGCCGCCGGAGGACGGCGCGTCGGTCGCGGACGCGGTGGGGACCCTCCACGAGCTCCGGGCCGCCGGCAAGATCCGGGGGGTGGGTGTGTCGAACCTGTCGGTGAGCCAGCTGGAGGAGGCGGCCACGGTGGGCGGCACCGACGTCCTGCAGCCGCCGTTCTCGCTCGTCAACCGACAGGCCGCGGCCGACCTGCTGCCGTACTGCGCGCTGCGCGACATCGGGGTGATCGTCTACAGCCCGATGCAGTCGGGGCTGCTGAGTGGTCGGTGGACGCCCGAGCGGACCGCCTCGCTGCCGGCGGGCGACTGGCGCCGGGAAGCCGCCGAGTTCAACCCGCCCGCGCTGGACCGGAACCTGGCCGTGGTCGAGGCGCTCCGCCCGGTCGCGGACCGGCACGACACGACCGTCGCCGCGGTCGCCGTGGCCTGGACGTTGTCCTTCGACGGAGTGACCGCCGCCATCGTCGGGGCTCGTCGCCCCGACCAGATCGACGCCTGGCTGCCGGCGGCTGGTGGGGTGACCCTCACCGCTGTCGATCTTGACGAGATTGCCGCTGTGATCGAGCGTTTCGGTGCCGGGGCGGGGCCCGCGCGGCAGAGTCCAGCCCTGCCCGGTAGTGCCCTTGTGTGAGACGCGAGGGGTGTTACTTCGGCAGCGGCGAAGTAGCGTTCAACTGGCCGCTCGGCTTCGGCGCGGTGGACTGTGAGACACCGGGGCGACGCAGTGGACGTTCGCAATGCCGAGCCGTGAAGTGGACTTCTTCTGCTGGAGGACTCCCGTCCGGGGCCGCATCCGTGTAGCGTCAGGCGTGGCCGGTGTTCGTCGGTTCGTGGCTCAACCGAGACACAGCGGAACAACGCGGCGGCGAATCGCATCGCCGGCGCGGTTAGGCCCGGGGCTCGCGCGGTGCGGGTCCTGACTGCACCAGCAGGGAGAACGGCACGTGGCTCAGGGCACGGTGAAATGGTTCAACTCGGAGAAGGGCTTCGGCTTCATCTCCGTAGACGGCGGCGGGTCTGACGTCTTCGTCCACTACAGCGCAATCGACATGGACGGCTACAAGGCACTCGAGGAGGGCCAGCGGGTCGAGTTCCAGGTGACCCAGGGCCAGAAGGGCCCGCAGGCCGACGCCGTCCGCGTCGTCTGAGCCACGAGTAGCAGTAGAACCAGAGTTGGGTAGCCCGTTCGTCGGATCACTCCGGGGGGCGGGCTGTCCGCTTTTCGCGGGCTGTGCGCCCGTGGTCTGTCTGGATCTGTCCGGTGCTGCCCTGCCTGTGCCTTCTGCGTAGTGGGTCGGGCGTTCACCGGAACGCGCTGGCTCGTGATCTGTCTCGGTGATCGCGTCGGTGGGACGAGCATGTTCCACTAACATGATCCGGGCTGATTCGGTCACAGGATTTGGATACGACCTGCCCGCCAACGAATGGTGGGCGGGCGTCGTTCCCGACTAGGCGCCTGCTTTTGTTGATCCGCTCCAAGCATCTCTCTGATTACTCGGATCCGTAAAAGCTGATGCCTGGAATGCGTCCAGGTGGAAATATCGCGCCACTCATGTCGCGCCGGCTGTGTTCCGTGTTGTGTCAGGTCGGTGTTCCGCGACAGAAGCGTGGCCGGGTCCGCGCGGTCGGTGGCGTCGGCGCGTGCGCCTGGAGAGGACTCTGCATGGTCGGCCCGGCCAACACCGTGGCCCGGCTGCGCCTGTGTCGCACGTGGTTAGCGGCTGTTCATCGTCCGGTTAGTGGCTGGCTATCACCTGGTTGGCCAGCGGCAGTCGTGCGCTCTGGTTTGCCCCGTACCGGGGCCCGGCGCCGTGACCGCCGGACCGCGTCGTGCGGGGCAGGGCGCCATCTGCCCTGCCCCTGCGCCTGCATCACCTCGGGACTCAGCCGCCGGCGAGAAACTCGGCGATCTGCAGGGTGTTGAGCGCCGCGCCCTTGCGCAGGTTGTCCCCGCAGACGAACAGAGCGACCTCGTGCGGATCGTCCGGAGACTGCCGGATACGCCCGACCCAGGTCGGGTCCGTGCCCACCACATCCGCCGGGGTCGGGAACTCGCCCGCGGACGGATCATCCAGCACCGCCACGCCCGGCGCCGACGCCAACACCTCCCGCGCCTGCCCGGCGGTGACCGGCTGGCTGAACCGCGCGTGCACCGCCACCGCGTGCGTGGTGACCACCGGAACCCGCACGCAGGTCGCGGAGACCCGCAGCCCGGGCAGCCCGAGGATCTTCCGGGACTCGTTGCGGATCTTGAGCTCCTCGGAGGACCAGCCGCCGTCCTTCAGCGAGCCGGCCCACGGCACCACGTTCAGCGCCAGCGGGGCCGGGAACGGGCCGAGGCCCTCCTCCCCGACGGCCTTGCGCATGTCACCGGCGGTCTGCCCCAGCTCCCGGGTGCCGCCGACCAGCTCCAGCTGGGCGTAGAGCGTGTCGATGCCGGACTGGCCGGCGCCGCTCGCCGCCTGGTACGACGTGGCGACGAGCGACTCCAGGCCGAAGGCCCGGTGCAGCGCGCCGACCGCGACGATCATCGACAGGGTTGTGCAGTTCGGGTTCGCGATGATGCCGCGCGGCCGGTCCGCGACCGCGTCGGCGTTCACCTCCGGGACGACGAGGGGCACGTCCGGGTCCATGCGGAAGGCGCCGGAGTTGTCCACCGCGACCGCGCCTCGCGCGGCGGCGACCGGAGCCCACTGCGCGGACACCTCGTCCGGGACGTCGAAGACGGCGATGTCGACACCGTCGAACACCTCCGGGGCCAGCGCCTGGACCGGCACGTCCTCGCCGCGCACGCGCAGCGTGCGACCGGCCGACCGGGCGGAGGCCACCAGTCGGATCTCGCCCCACACGTCCGGGCGTTCGGTCAGCAGCGCGAGCATCACCGTGCCCACCGCCCCGGTCGCTCCCACCACGGCCAGCGTGGGGCGTTGGGAGATGTCGCTCATGTCCTGCCTCCGGTACTCGTCCTGCGTGCCCTGCTCGTTCTGCGTGCCTGCTCGTGCTGCTGTGCTCGTCCGTGCATCCGGGTTCGCCCCCGCCGGGGGCCGAGAACCCGGCCGGTGCCGCGGCCCTGCGGTGCGGACCCGCTCAGCGGCCGGTGCCGGCGTACACGACGGCGCTCTCGTCCGGGTCGCCCAGTTCGAAGGCGGCATGGACGGCGCGGACCGCCAGCGGCAGGTCCGTGTCACGCACGACCACCGAGATCCGGATCTCGGAGGTCGAGATGATCTCGACGTTGACGCCGGCGTCGGCGAGGGACCCGAAGAACCGGGCGGACACGCCTGGATGCGACTTCATCCCGGCGCCGATCAGCGACAGCTTGCCGATGTGGTCGTCGTAGAGGGTGCGGTCGAAGCCGATCTGGCTGTGGACCTTCTCCAGCGCGGCGAGCGCGGTCTTCCCCTGGGTCTTCGGCAGGGTGAAGGAGATGTCCGTCCGCCCGGAACCGGCCACCGAGCCGACCTGGACGATCATGTCGAGGTTGACGTCGGCGTCGGCGACGGCACGGAACACCGCGGCGGCCACGCCCGGCTTGTCCGGGCAGCCCACGACGGTCACCTTCGCCTCGCTCAGATCATGCGCGACACCGCGGATGATGGCCTGTTCCACGAGCTGTGCCTCCGGAGTCTCGATGACCCACGTGCCCGGCTTCGACGAGAACGAGGACCGGACGTGCACGGGGACGCTGTACCGGCGGGCGTACTCGACGCACCGCAGCATGAGGACCTTCGCCCCGCAGGCCGCCATCTCCAGCATCTCCTCGTAGGAGATCCGGTCGATGCGGCGGGCATCCGGGACGATGCGCGGATCGGCGCTGTACACGCCGTCCACGTCGGTGTAGATCTCGCAGACGTCGGCCTCCAGCGCGGCGGCGAGCGCCACGGCCGTGGTGTCGGAACCGCCCCGCCCCAGCGTGGTGATGTCCTTCGTGTCCTGGCTGACACCCTGGAAACCGGCGACGATGGCGATGGCGCCCTCGTCCAGCGCGGTGCGGATGCGGCCCGGAGTGACGTCGATGATGCGGGCCCGGCCGTGCACCGAGTCGGTGATCACGCCGGCCTGGGAACCGGTGAAGGAGCGCGCCTCGGCGCCCAGCTTGGTGATCGCCATCGCGAGCAGGGCCATCGAGATCCGCTCGCCGGCGGTGAGCAGCATGTCCAGCTCGCGGGCCGGCGGGAGCGGGCTCACCTGCTCGGCGAGGTCGAGCAGGTCGTCGGTGGTGTCACCCATCGCGCTGACGACGACCACCACGTCGTTGCCGGCCCGGCGCGTCTCCACCATCCGTTCGGCCACCCGCTTGATGCGATCAGCGTCCGCGACCGAGGACCCGCCGAACTTCGCGACCAGGAGAGCCATGGGTGCCAGATTACCGAGACCGGCGACACTTCCGCGCGGTTGCGAACCGTGACAGCGGTCCCTGGTCGCCCCCCGGGCCACCTGCCGCCCGCCCCGCGGGCCATCCTCGCGCCGTACCCCGGGGTGGCACGTGTGTCATCCGACCGACCGCCTGCCCGTCGGGTTCACGTTCGTGTGCAAGGGTGGCACGAGAAGTGACCGTGTTGGCCCGATGGTCCTCACTGTGGAGGCCGTCGGTGTAAAGGGATCCTTCAGGAAGGACATTCGTCATGGCGATCAGCCTTGCCAAGGGCGGCAACGTCAGCCTCACGAAGCAGGCCGCCGAGGCGGGAACCGGAGCGCTGACAGCGCTCACCGTCGGGCTCGGGTGGGACGCCCGGACCACGACCGGCACCGACTTCGACCTCGACGCCTCCGCCATCGGCGTCAAGAGTGACGGGAAGGTGCTGTCCGACGGGCATTTCATCTTCTTCAACAACATGAAGAGCCCGGAGGGCGCCATCTCGCTCACCGGTGACAACACCACCGGCGCCGGCGAGGGCGACGACGAGTCCATCAACATCGACCTGGGGCTGGTCCCGGCCGAGATCGACAAGATCGTCGTCCCGGTGTCGATCTACGACGCGGCGAACCGGGCCCAGAACTTCGGCCAGGTGCGCAACGCCTACATCCGCGTGGTGGACCAGGCCGGTACCGAGCTCGTCCGCTACGACCTCTCCGAGGACTACTCCGTCGAGACGGTCGTGATCTTCGGCGAGGTGTACCGCAACGGGGCGGACTGGAAGTTCCGCGCCGTCGGCCAGGGGCACAACGACCTCGGCGGCCTCGCCCGCGACCACGGCGTGAACGTCTGACAGCCGGTTCCGCACCTTCCTGATCCCCGGATCCCACGGGCCCGCGGGCTCTGCGGATCGTTCGGCCTCGGGGCGCCCGGATGCCCTGGGCGCCCGCACAGGTCGCTGGGCGCTCGGGCGTGGTCGGGGACGACCGGGCCGGCCTGGCGCTGCCGCGGTCCCTGCCCGGGGCCCGGCGCGCGGGGGTGAGTGATCGATGTTGGCCTGGCAGGTGGCGACCCCGGGGCCGATGGCCTCGGGCCCGCTTCGAGCGGTGGACCGCCCGGTGCCCGAACCCGGGCCCGGCCAGGTCCGGCTGAAGGTGGCCGCGTGTGGCGTCTGCCGGACGGATCTGCACCTCGCCGAGGGTGATCTCGCTCCGCGCCGCCCTCACACGGTGCCTGGCCATGAGGTCGTCGGCTACGTCGACGCGATCGGCCCGGCCTCCGCCGACGGCGCCGGTACGCCTGGCCCGCCCAGCGGGGCTGGCAGGGCCGGCACGGCCGGTGGGGCTGGCAGGGCCGGCACGGCCGGTGGGGCTGGCAGGGCCGGCACGGCCGGTGGGGCTGGCAGGGCCGGCACGGCCGGTGGGGCTGGTGGGGCCGGTCGGGTGCAGCCCGCGGTGCGGCTGGGTGACCGGCTCGGCATCGCCTGGCTCGCCGGTACCGACGGCACATGTGCCTCCTGCCGCCGCGGGGCCGAGAACCTCTGCCCCGCATCGGTCTACACCGGCTGGGACGTCGACGGAGGCTACGCGCAGTACGCCGTCGTGGACGCCGCCTACGCCTACCCGCTGCCGGCCGGGTACAGCGACGGTGAGCTCGCACCGCTGCTGTGTGCGGGCATCGTCGGCTACCGGGCGCTGCTACGGGCGGATCTGCCGCCCGGCGGCCGGCTCGGTATCTACGGGTTCGGCGCGTCCGCCCATCTCGCGGCCCAGGTGGCGCTCGCCCAGGGCGCGACCGTCCACGTCATGACCCGCTCCGAGCGGGCGCGGCAGCTCGCCCTCGAGCTCGGGGCCGCCTCGGTGGCCGGCGCCTATGACAGCCCGCCCGAGCCGCTCGACGCCGCCGTCCTGTTCGCTCCCGTCGGTGATCTCGTCCCGGCCGCGCTGGCGGCACTGGACCGCGGCGGGACGCTGTCGATCGCCGGGATCCACCTGACCGACATCCCGCCCCTGAACTACCAGCGTCACCTGTTCCAGGAGCGGACGGTACGCAGCACGACAGCCAACACCCGGGCCGACGGACAGGAGTTCCTGACCGTCGCCGCCCGGCACCGGCTGGCGGTCACCGTGACCCCGTACTCGCTGGCGCAGGCGGACCAGGCACTCGGCGACCTGGCCCGGGACCGCGTCAACGGCGCCGCCGTCCTGTTCCCCGAGGGCGGCTGAGCTCCCCTGGCGAGCGGGTCGGTCAGGGGACGAGGCGATAGAAGCGGAAGAAGTCGTGCTCGACCGGCAGCGTCGAGGTGGCGCTGAACCCGGCCAGCTCGGCGTACCCGGCCAGGGTCGACGGGCGCATCACCGTGCCGGTTCCGACCGACGGCTGTCGGGACATGCCGTCCGGCAGGCATCCGGTCAGCGAGTAGCCGTAGAGCAGTCGCTCCAGCTCGCTGCCAGGCGCCTGGAAGGTCTCGGCGCACCGCTCGTCCATGACGATCACGCTGCCGCCGTCGGTGAGCAGGCGGCGGGCCGCGTCGAGCACCGCGACCGGGTCCGGCATGTCGTGGACGCACTCGAAGGCGAAGACGAGGTCGTAGCTGCCCGCGCCGTCGCCGTCCGCGATGTCGGCGGCGTCGATGTCGGCGAAGGTCACCCGGTCAGCCACTCCGAAGCTGGCGGCGTTGCGCTCGGCGAGACGGATCGCGGCGGTGTCCGGGTCGAACCCGTCCACCGTCACGCCCGGGTAGCCACGGGCGATGGCGACAGCGGACCAGCCCGCGCCGCAGCCGATGTCCGCGACCCGGGCGCCGGCGGTCAGCACGGCGTGCACCTCAGGAGCGCTTGGCAGCAGCTCCTGGCACAGCGCGGAGAGGAACATCGGGCGGTTCATCGCGGCCTGGGCCTCCCGGGCATCCGCGCCGAAGTGCTCCCAGCTGACTCCGCCGCCGGTCCGGTAGGCCGTGACGATCTCGCCCAGCTGCCGGCCCGCGCCGGCGACGAACCGAGCGAGCGGTGCCAGGTAGTTCAGGCTGTCGACGTCGGTGAGCACCTCCGCGTGGCTGCTGGGTAGCAGGTAACGGCGGGACAGTGCGTCCGCGTCGCCGGTGTCGGTGTCGGTGCCGGAATCCGAGTCGGAGTCGGAGCTCTGGTCGGTTGCCGGCTCCTGCACCGTGAGATAGCCGCAGACGGCCTGGTGCTCGAGCCACTCGCGGGCGTACCGCTCCGCGCTGCCGGTCGCCGTCGCCAGCTCGGTGGAGGTGAGCGGTCCGCCGACGGCGAGGGCGGTGTAGTAGCCGAGTCGGTCGCCGAGGTAGAGCGCCTGGACCTCCTGCGCTCCGAGCACGGCGTCGAGGACCCGCTGCGCGAAGTCCGCGACGGTCATGCCGGTGCCGGTGCCGGTGGCGGTGCCGGTGTCGGTGTCGGTGGCGGTGCTGCCCGCCGCCGGGTCGGTGCTGACTGTCATGGTCACTCGTCCCCCTTGATCCGCGAGATCCGCCGATGTCGCTGAGCGCCACCTGCGTGCTCTCGTCCTGTCAACCAGGGTGCGGACGGAGGTTGCAGCAGCGCTGCGGTCGGCTTGCATGCTCGATGCCTTCCCGGTTGCGCGGGGATCGCGCGCCGGCGGTGCCGGGCGCGGCGGCATCGCGCGCATGGCGCCTGGGAGTGTGTGTCCGGCGTGTGACGAGTTGTTGCCGCGTGTGGCTCCTATGATCGGTTGCGTGCGCGTGCGCCTGCTGGGCCCGGTGGACGTCGTGGACGGAGCCGGGAGAACGATCGCCATCGGCAGCCCGACGCAGCGGCTGCTGCTTGCCGTGCTGGGCTCCCGCCCGGGGGACGTGGTCCCCCCGTCACGGCTGGTCGACGCGGTGTGGGGGGAGCACCCGCCGCCATCCGCTGATGCGACGCTGCGTTCGTACATCTCGCGGCTGCGGCGCATTCTCGGGGACGCGCTGCCGACCCGTCCTGGCGGCTGGTCGTTGCATCTTGCCCCGGAGCAGATCGACATCGCGGTGTTCGACCGACTGGTCAGGCTCTCCCGCGAGCTGCCTGACGCCGTGGAGCGGCTCGCCGCCCTGGACGATGCCCTCGCCCTCTGGCGGGGCCCCGCCTTCGGGGAACTGGCCGACGACCCGGTGCTGCGGCCCGTCGCGGTGCGCCTCGCCGAGGCCCGGGACGCGGCGCGCGAGTCCCGGGCCGCGCTGCTGCTGCACGCCGGGCATCCCGCCGAGGCGGTGGGTGCCGCGGAGGAAGTGCTCGCCGAACTCCCGTGGCGGGAGTCGGCCTGGGTGACGCTGGTCGAGGCGCTGTGCCGGACGGGGCGCGCGGCCGACGCGGCCGCCGCCTATCGCCGGGCGCACGAGGCCCTGGCCGGCGCGGGTCTGGAACCGGGCCCCGCGCTGCGCGCCGCGCAGGCCACGGCGCTCGCCGTGGGAAGTGGCAGCACCCCGGCGGCGCCGCCGGCGCCGCCGGAGGCGGCCCTGGCCCCGTCCGAGTCCCCGGCGTCGCCGCCGCGGGCGCGGCGGTTCCGCCGGCCCGTCACGTCCCTGTGGGGGAGGGCGGCCGATCTGGCCGCGGTGAGTGACCTGCTGGGTTCGGCGCGCCTCGTCACGCTGTTCGGGCCGGGCGGGGTCGGTAAGACCCGGCTGGCGCTGCATCTCGCTGACAGCCTCGCCGAGCGGTTCGCGCACGGCGTCCGCCTGATCGAGCTGGCGACCGTCGGTGATCCGGGCGCCGTCGCCGCCGTGGTCGCCGACGGGTTCGGGGTACGCGGGACGGACGGCGACGTCACCGCCGCGCTCGAGGCCGTCGCGGACCTCGACGCGCTGGTGATCCTGGACAACTGTGAGCATGTCGTCGCCGAGGCGGCGGCCGTCGCGGCCGCGCTGGTCGAGGGCGGTAGCGGTGTGCGGGTCCTGGCCACGAGCCGTGAGCTGCTCGGCGTCGACGGCGAGCACTGCTGGCCGGTGCGTCCGCTGCGGGTTGACGGGCCCGAGGCACCCGCGCTCGCCCTGTTCTGGGACCGCGTCAACGCGGCCCGGCCCGCAGCGGTGCGGCCGGCAGCGGGGTCGGTGGCAGCGGGGTCGGCGGCAGCGGCGCGGGAGGCGGACCGGGCGGCGGCCGAGCGCATCGTCCGTCGGCTGGACGGCCTGCCGCTCGGCATCGAGATGGCGGCGGCGCGCAGCGCCGCGATGTCGCTGCCCGACCTCGCTGATCGTCTCGACAGCCATCTCGGCCTGCTCCGGGACAGCCGCCGTGGCGGCGCGGCTCGGCACCGCACCCTCGCCGACGTCGTGGGCTGGTCGGCCTCGATGCTGGACCGCCCGCACCGGGAAATGCTGCGGATCATGGGCGTGTTCGCCGGCCCGGTCGTCGCCACGGACGTCGCCGGGCTCGCCGGACTGAGCGAGACAGCGGCCCTGGACCTGCTCGACGCGCTGGTCGCGCGCTCGCTGGTGGCCGCGGATCCATCGACCAGCCCGACCCGCTACTCGTTACTGGACATCATCCGCGACTATGCGCGGCGCCAGCTCGGGGGGGCGGGCGACGAGCTGTTCACGGCGCACGCGCGGCACATCCTCGCCGAACTGCGCGCCGCCGACCTGCTCCTGCGGACACCGCACGAGGCCGAGGGCCACCAGCGGATGACCGCCCTGCTCGCCGAGGCACGGGCGGCCCAGAGCTGGGCGCTGGCGAACGACCCGCCGCTGGCGGTCGAGATCGCGGCAGCCCTGCACGTGTTCGCGATGTCGCGGCTGCGGCTCGAGCCGCTGGCCGCCGCGGTCGAGCTGGTCCGGGCGTTGGGGCTGCACCCGCCGACCGGCGCGGAGGTGCACAGCCTGGCGGGCCTGGTCGCCGATCTGACGGCGGGCCTGGCCCCGGGGGTCGCCGCGGGTGCGCTGTCGACCGTGCTGGCGACCGCCGCGGCCTGGTACGTCAGCGCCGGCGATCTGGAGACAGCAGAGGCCTGCGCCCAGCGTGGCCGGCTGATCGCCGGCGACGCCCCGGAACGCCGGTTCGCCCTCGAACTGCTCAGCGACATCGCCTCGTACCGCGGCCGGATCGGTGAGGCGGTGGACCACGGCTGGGAGCTGGTAGCGGCCTCCCGGTCCTGCGGCGACCGCCACACCGAGGTCGCCGGCCTGCTCAACATCATGATCGCCCACGCGTACGCCGGGAACGCCGGGAACGCCGAGGCCGGCCGCGCCGTGAGCACCCAGACTCCGGAGGGACCGCTGGCCCCCTCCGATCTCGGCTGGCTGGCCTACGGCGAGGCCGAGCTCATCCTTGACCGTGACCCGGCCCGCTGCCTGGGGCTGCTGGACCGTGCGATCGCCTTGGCCGACGGCGCCGGCAACGCCTTCCTGGGCGGGGTCGCCCGGGTCTCGGCGGTGTCGGTCCGGGCGCGCTGCGCGGATCCGGTCGAGGCGGTCGAGGCGTTCGCGCAGGTACTGCGGGACTGGCGCGAACAGCACGCCCTCACCCACCTGTTGACCACGTTGCGCAACCTTGTGGTGCTCTTCCAACGCCTGGACCGGCCGCGGTCGGCGGCCCGGCTGCTCGGCGCCGTGACGGCACGGGCAAGCAAGCCCAGCTTCGGTGCGGAGGCGGCGATGCTGTCGGCCGTGAGCAGCTGGGTCGACGAGGTTCTCGGATTCGAGGCCGCCGCGCGGGAGCGGGCGCATGGGACGGGCCTGAGTCCGGACGCGGCCGCCGCGATGGCCCTGGACGACCTCGCGGAGATCGCCGGCGCCTCGCGACCGGCCGGTTCGGGCTGCCCCGACCGCCCTGACCGCGTGGCAGACACCGCCCAGCCGGGTGGTGAGCCGACTGGCCCGGGCCGCCCGGAGAGCCGCTCAGCGTGAGCGCGCGGCAAGCAGGCGCAGGGTGAGCGTGCCCGCGACCGTGAGTGCCGCCGCGGTCGCGACCTCCCGCGGCAGGCGGTGCCGGGCCTCGTTCTGGATCGCCTCGTGGAACCGGTCGAAGCGGGCCGGCCAGGGACTCGACCCGACGAAATAGCGGCCGACCTTGTCGGTGTCCGGCAGGCAGGCGCCGACCATCCCGGCGAACACGCCTACCCGGCGGTCAGCCGGGGCCATCGCGGTGAGCAGCGCCATCTCCGCGAGGCCGGCGACGCCGTCCTTGCGGGCGATCGGCAGCCATTCGGGTTCGGTGCCCGGCCCGGTGCCCCAGTGCGGCATCGCGTCCATGACGAGGTGGGACAGGAAGCCGAGGGCCAGTGCCGCTCCCGGTTTCCGTGTGGCCATGCCGACAAACGCCCCGGCACCGACATGGGAACTGATGATCATGGCGGACGGCTCCTGCTCAGGTGATCGAGATCGGTCCTGACCTGGACTACCAGGCATGGTTCCACCCTGTCCTCCGCCCGGCTGTCAGCCGCACCGGGGGTCATCCCCGTTCGGGGGGGTGGGACATCGCCGATGTCCGTTCGTGTCTGGATGTCGATCCGTTGTTCTCCAGCGGGACCTCGACCGGGGAATGTGTGCCCATAGGACTCCGGACAGTCCGCGCACCACGTAGCATCTGCATGCATAGCGCAGTGGCACGGTGCCGGAGGCTGAATCTGCGGACGGCGCCGGGTCGCCTCCGTCGACGGGGTGTGACACATCGACCTGAATAAGCTGACTACCTGGGCAGATACCGGGCCCGGGGGGTTGGAAGGTGAAGCGTGACAGCCGTCCCTCGCGGACGCGTGTTCACTGGCACCGGCACGTGCAGCGGCAGAGGTACGTGCACCGGCGTCTGCACTCCATTCTATGGTCAGGCCTGCGCGGCACTGCCCGGCCGCCCGGCCGCGCCTGGTCGGGATGGCTAGGCGGGTGTCGAACATGAGGGTGAACGCCTCGGTTGTCACACCAGCGGATTTCCCGGGCACGCCAGCGGGTGCGATCGTGTCGGTGGCCTGGCGTCTGGAGGGCGCCGGTCCGGTGATCGGCGGCCTGCTGCCGCGCGGGCATCCCGACGGCGGCACACTGGGCAAGCGGATCCTGCGCGGCGAGCGGGTATGGGCCGCTGATCTGCATCCCTGGGACCAGGAGATCTCCGCCGAGGCCAGCCTGGTCGAGCCCGGCCCCCCCGGCAGCCCGGCGCGGATAGTCGTTCATGGGCCGGGCGGCGACATCGTCGGCTACCTGGACCAGCCGAGGCTTCCGTCCGGGCGGCTGGCCCGGATCACGACCGGGCTGCGTCGTGACGCGCGGCAGATCCGGATCCGTGCCGGCGGCCGGGTCTGGTGGGTGCGGGCGACACACATGTTCGGCGTGCGGGTGATGCGGGACGCCGACACCGTGGTCTACACGACACGAGGTCTGCACGCCGAGTTCGGCTCGGCCGCCGACCCGCTGGACGTGAGCATCGTGCTGCTGACGCTGGCGTCCATCCCGAGCTCCGCCTACGCGCCCATCCTGGGCTTCTGACCGGCAGGGGTCCGCGGGCCCCCGCGGCGAGCCAGTCGGACAGCCAGGCGGTGGGGCGGCAGGAGAGCCCGGTGATCAGGCGCTGACGACCCGGCGGCCCTCGAAGGCGCGACCGAGTGTCACCTCGTCGGCCCACTCGAGGTCGCCGCCCATGGGCAGCCCGCTCGCGAGCCGGGTGACCGTGAGACCCATCGGCGCGATCTGGCGTGCCAGGTAGGACGCCGTGACCTCACCCTCCGTGTTCGGGTCCGTAGCGAGGATGATCTCGGTGACGACCCCGTCCGCGAGCCGGGCCACCAGCTCGCGGATGTGAAGGTCATCCGGCCCCACGCCACCGATCGGGTTGATCGCTCCGCCGAGCACGTGGTACCTGCCACGGAACTCGCGGGTCCGCTCGATCGCGACGACGTCCTTCGACTCCTCGACGACACAGATCGCCGCCGGATCACGACGCGGATCCGTACAGATCCTGCACAGCTCCGACTGGGCCACGTTGAAGCAGGTCCGGCAGAACCGGACCTTCTCCTTGAGCTCGGTCAGCGCGTGGACCAGCCGGCGGACGTCGGCCGGGTCCGCCGCGAGCAGATGGAACGCAATGCGCTGCGCGCTCTTCGGCCCGATGCCGGGAAGCTGGCCCAGCTCGTCGATAACGTCCTGGACGACGCCTTCGTACACGGCGGCGGCTGACTCAGCCGAGCCCGGGAATACCCAGGCCGCCCAGTGCGCCCCCACCGGGCAGGGCGCCGGGCGCCGGCGCTCCGGCACCGAGACCGCCGCCGAGCCCACCCAGCCCGCCGAGCGCGCCGCCGAGGCCGCCGGTGGCGGCGCTCATCTTCTCGGCCGCGAGCCGGTGCGCGTTGGTGGTGGCGTCCCGCACCGCGGCGAGGACGAGGTCGGCGAGGGTCTCGGCGTCGTCCGGATCCACCGCCGCCGGCTCGATCACGAGGTCGACCAGCTCGCCGCCGCCGTTCACGGTCGCGATGACGAGCTCACCGCCGGCCGAGCCGGTGACGCGGGTCTCGGCCAGTTCCTGCTGGGCGTTGAACAGCGCGGCCTGCATCCGCTGCGCCTGCTCGAGAATGTGCCCCAGGTTGGCCCCGCCCCCGGCGGGGATCTGTGGGTTCGACATGACCGTGAGCCTACGTGCCCCCGGATGGAGATCCGAGGGCAACCGATGCCGGATCGGCCGGTCAGCCCGACTGCTCGATCACCGTGGCGCCGAGGCTCGTGCGGAGCAGGGCCATCGCGGCCTCCTCGCCGCCTCGGGCACCGCCCAGGTGGGTGGGCGCGTCCTCGTCGTCGAGGGAGACCTCATCCACCACCGGGGTGTCGCCGACGGCTCCGGCCACTGCCGCTGCTCCGCCCGCCACCCGGTGACCCACGCCGGTCGCCGCGCTCGCCGTCGCGGAGCCAGGCCCGCGGCCAGGTGTGCCCTGCCCGGCCCTGGCCGTCATCACCGCCGCCCGGGCCGCCGCGGCACCACCGCCACCGCCACCCGGACGGATCCCGGCCGCCTGCATCGGCCCTGGCCCGGCTCCCGGCGTCGCGCCCTGCCCTGGCACCTGGCCCATGCCGGGGCCTGGTGCCGGCGGTGCCGCCGGGCCACCCGCGGTCACCACGGCGCCGGCTCTCACGACGGTGCGTGGCCCGGCTGCCTGGGCACCCCCGGGGAACGGACCACCAGACACACCACCGGTGCCGGCTGCTCCTGTCGCGACGGAGGCGTCAGCGGTGGGTGCTGCGGGGGCGGGGGACATCGTCGTGTGCGCCCGCGGCCCGCTCCCGCCACCGGCCTGGTCGGTGACGGGCCCGGACCATCCGCCCGCGGAGCCGACGCCGTTCGCCGGCCCGCCCGGGCCGGCTGCGTTCCCCGGAACGGGGACAGCGGGGTTGGACGCCGCGCCGTTGTAGGGGCCGCCGGGCTGCCCGACCGCGGCCATCTGCGACGTGTAGCCCGGGTCCGACCCGTTCCCGTACTCGGGCGGTGCACTGTGCGCCGGCGGTGCGCCGTAACCAGCCGGTGCGCTGTGACCGGCCGGTGCGCCGTACTCGGCCGGCACAGGTGCGCCCTGCCCGCCGGGGCCGCCGTGAAAGTCCGGCCCGGCGCTGCGGCCGGGCCCGCCGGCGGCCGGCCTCCCGGCGCCACCGGCCCCACCGGGAGGCGGCTGCGGACGCCCTCCCGACGGCCCGGGACCGCCGCCGCCGATCGTGATCCGCCACGACCCACCGAACCTGTCCGCGATCGCGGCGGCCAGGATCTCGATGTTGTTTCCCTGGCCGAACATCTTGGCCATCGCCGGCGCGGAGAACGCGATGATGACCTCGTCGCCGCGGACTTCGGTGACCGACGCGTAGTCCTTGAGGATCGCGTGGGTGCGGCGGCTGCGCCGGCCGGCGAACGTGAGCACCTCGTCCCACACGGCGGCGAGCCCCGCTGCGTCGAGACCGCCGACACCCGCCGCGGGCGTCGGCCCGCGGCCCCGCGGAGGCATGGCCGCCGCCGGCTGGGAGGGCGACCCGGCTGGCAGGTGCGCGGGCGCGGAGGGCGGGCCCTGTGGCACGTAGGCGGCCCGTGCGGGCACCGGTGGCGCCTGTGTGGCGGTCTGTGTGGCGGCTCCGTGGCCCGCTGCGGCGTTGCCGCCTGCCGCGAACCGGCCGCCGCCGGAAGTATCAGGGGAGTGGGGGCCGCCTGCGTACTCCCGGGCGCCGTCGACGTCCGCCGGGCCTGCCGGCGGCACCGCACCGGCGAGGGCGGGCGCGGGGGCGAGGGCGGGCGCGGGGCGACGCTCGAGCCGTTCGAGCCGGACGGCAAGCGCAGCCGGATCCGCCGCGGCGCCAGGGAGCAGCGCACGGGCCAGGATCAGTTCGAGCAGCAGCCGGGGGCTCGCTGTTCCGCGCATCTCGACGAGGCCGGTGTGCAGGACGTCTGCCGTGCGGGAGAGTTCCACCGGCCCGATGCGGCCCGCCTGGGCGCGCATCCGGTCGACCTGGTCGCTGGAGAACGACTCCAGCAGGCCGCGCTCGGCGGCGTCGGGCACCGCGGCGACCACGATGAGATCACGGAGGCGGTCGAGCAGGTCCGTCGCGAACCGCCGCGGATCATGACCGGACGAGACCACACGGTCGACCACGGTGAACAGTGCGGCGCCGTCGCGTTCGGCCAGGGCGTCCACGGTCTCGTCGAGCAGGATCCCGTCGGTCATGCCCAGCAGCGCCACCGCGCGCTCGTAACTGAGCCCACCCTCTCCGGCGCCGGCCAGCAGCTGGTCGAGGACGGACAGCGAATCCCGGACGGAGCCCGCTCCCGCCCGCACCACCAGCGGTAGCACCGCCGGGTCGACGACGACGCCCTCCTGCTCGCAGATCGACTCCAGGTGCTTGCGGAGGACACCGGGAGGCACCAGCCGGAAGGCGTAGTGATGTGTCCGGGACCGGATGGTGGCGATCACCTTGTCCGGCTCGGTGGTGGCGAAGACGAACTTCAGGTACGGCGGCGGCTCCTCGACCACCTTCAGCAGCGCGTTGAACGCCGCCGCCGTGACCATGTGCGCCTCGTCGACCACGAAGACCTTGAACCGTGCCGACGCCGGCGCGAAGAAGGCGCGCTCCCGCAGGTCACGCGCATCATCGACGAGACCGTGCGAGGCGGCGTCGATCTCGGTGACGTCCATCGACGAACCGGTGCGGATCGAGACGCACTGGTCACACACCCCGCAGGGCTCTGGCGTCGGGCCCTTCTCGCAGTTCAGCGACGCCGCCAGAATCCGGGCCGAGGAGGTCTTCCCGCAGCCGCGGGGGCCGCTGAACAGGTAGGCGTGGTGCAGCCGCCCGCTCCGCAGCGCGTGCCCGAGTGCGTCGGTGACGTGCTCCTGGCCGACCACCTGGGCGAAGGTGGCGGGCCGGTACCTGTTGTACAGCGCAGTGCTCACTCGTCTGCTCCGGATGCTCGCAAGGCTCGCCCGAACGAGGAGGACCCCCCGCACACCCGCCAGAGCCCGCTTACCCTTGCTGCCTTCCGGCCCTGGGGGAGTTCACGAGGGTAGCGCCGCACGAGGGGTCTGCTGGGCAGTCTAGCGGTCCGCCCGCGATCATGGCGGCGGGGGTCCGGTGGCCGCCTGTGACCTCGTTCGCGCCCCCCCGATGCCCCGCTCCGCGCCACCGTCGGATAGGCTCCCCCACGGAGGATTCGCCTAGTGGCCTAGGGCGCACGCTTGGAAAGCGTGTTGGGGGCAACCCCTCGAGAGTTCGAATCTCTCATCCTCCGCCGTGATCTTCTCGGGTTCGCCGGCCGGCTCAGGCTTCTGGCCAGGCGCAACGCGACCGGCCCCGTTCTCGCTCGATGTCTCTCCCGTTCTGGTGAGGACATGGCGTGGACGTCGCGTCGCACGCGGTACCGCAGCCGTCTCGGCCGCCTGCTGGCCCGCCGAGCGCAACAGATGCGTGTAGAGCGTCCCCGTGATCGCTGTCGAAGAGTGATCGAGCTGCTTGGACACCAAGGTGATGTCTGCGCCCTCGGCATCCAGGTCGACCTTCCGACGGAGCCCCTCTGCTCGGATACCCCCACCGGGTCGTCGCTATCCGAATTCAAATGATTTCGATACGCTTACGTCGGGAGGGTGTGAGCGATGTCCGGACTCCGTAGAGGTGTCGTCGCTGTACACGGCCTGTGGCGTCCGGGCGGTGCGGGTCACCAGCCACGGGCTTTGGGGTGTGCCGTCGTCGCCGCCCTGACGCTGCTGGGGCTGGATGTTGCTTTCTCGGTGCTGCTGGACCTGCGCTCCGCCCGTGTCGCCACGAACCTCGTCTCCGTCGCCGCCCAGTTCGCCGCCGCGGTCGCCTGTTTCTGGACCGCCCGGTGGGTACGCGGGGCGGAGCGCCGCTGGAGGGTGCTCGTCGGTCTCACTGCCACCGGAGCGGTGGTAGCCAGCCTCGCGATCGTACCGACGTTGCTGGCCGGAGACCTGCCCCACAGGCAAGGCATGTCCCCGGGGTATGCCGTCTTCCTCTCCCTCTACGGGGTGGCCCTGGCCGGGTTGCTGTCCGTGCCCACCGACCCGGTGGATGACCGGGGCGGGAGTGCTGGCAGGCGGCGGCGCGGCGCCTACCGGTGGTATGCGATCACCCTGCTGGACTGCCTGCTGATCGCCGGCTCGCTCGTCCTGCTGCAATGGGGGACGGTGCTCTCCGCGGTCGTCCAGACGGGCCCCGACATCAGACCGTTCCGGCTCGCTCTGACCCATCAGGGCGCCGGCCTGATCCTCGCCACCGCGGTCGTGCTGATCGCCAGCTTCCGTCGCCCCCGCGCCCCCGCGACGCTGGCACTACTGGGCACCGGCCTGCTGGCCTATGGACTCACCACCAACATCATCTCCTACGTTGCCGCGGAGCACGGGTTCCACCTGCCGCCCTGGGGCCTGATCGGGTTCGCTTTCGCCTTCCTGCTGATCTTCCTTGCCGCGTTCGTCCCGGTCCCGACCCCCACGCCCCCCGAGGGCCCCGCCCCGCCCGGCCCGCGGGTGATGTGGGCACACTCCGCGCTGCCCTACGTAGCGCTCACTGCCGCGGGCCTGCTGATCCTTTGCAAGCTGGCCACCGGTGCCCGCCTCGACCGGTTCGAGACCTACGGGATGATCACGCTGCTGGTGCTCGCCCTGCTGCGGCAGATGGTCACCCTCGCCGAGAACACCCGGCTACTCGCCGAGATCCGGGAACGCGAACGGCAACTGCACCACCAGGCGTTCCACGACCCGCTGACCGGCCTGGCGAACCGGGCACTGTTCACCCACCGGCTGCAACGAGCCCTCACCCAGGGCACCGACAGTGACGCCACCCGCGCCCCCGCCGACGGCACGGTGTCTGTCCTGTTCCTGGACCTCGACGGCTTCAAGCGGGTCAACGACGCCTTCGGCCACTCCGTCGGCGACGAACTCCTCCAGATCAGCGCCGACCGGCTACGCGCGGAAACCCGCGCCATCGACACCGTCGCCCGCCTCGGCGGCGACGAGTTCGGCGTCATCCTCGACGGCGGCGGCCCCTACGACCCCCGCCGCATCGGCGAACGGCTCGCCACCGCCATCCAGGCCCCCTGCCTGCTGGCGGGGCGGCCCTACACCCCCCACGCCAGCCTCGGCCTGGTCACCCTCGACAGCGCCGCTCACCGGCCCGCCACTCCCGACATCCTGATCCACCAGGCCGACCTGGCCATGTACGCCGCCAAACGGGAACAAGCCGGCGGACTCGTCATCTACCAACCCGAGATGCCCACTCCCACCCACCACCCCGGCCGCCCTGGACAGCCATAGTTTCCCGTACCGGGTTTGATGAGGGCTCCATGCTCGACGGGCGACCACGCCGATCTCCATGTACTGGTGGCGCGGCTCGCTGCCCTTGCCGTCCGCGGCGTGCATGGCGCACAGGTCCCGGTGGGCCAGTGTCTCCACGACGGCCAGCGCCACCGGCCGAGCCGGTCGACCAGCTGCAGGTCTCGTCGCTCAGGCCGCCGAAGTCGTCGGGGTCGGCGGGGTCGTCGGGGTCGGCGAGCGGCGCCCGGGCGATGTCCGTGAACGTCCAGGCGGCATTTCGCTGACGCTCGGTCTCTTGTATGGCAACGAAGAAGATCACGGTGACGATTCCCGAGGATCTCCTGGACGAGATCCGCGCGGAGGCGGCAGAACGGGGTTTGTCGGCGTACGTCGCCGACGCGCTGCGCTTCAAGCGCGACCGGGACCGGCTCCTCGAACTGGTCGGCTGGCTGCAGGAAGAACACGGCCCCGTCACCGAGGACGAGCGTGCGGCAGCGCTCGACGAGTTGGAGGAACTCGACGCCGAACATGAGCGGCGCCGTACCGCCGGGCAGAACAACGTCGGAGAGGTGGCGTGAAGAAGCGGACCGGTGAGTACGGGCAGCGGTCGCTCCGTGTCTTCGTACTGGACTGTGAAGCCCTGTCCCTCGCGGTACGCGGCGATCGGAAGATGATCGCCTGGCTCGACCTCGCGGCGCGAGGGGAGGCCGAGGTGGTGACCTCTCCGGTGACACTGGTCGAAGCGTACGACGGCAGAACGACCGAACAGCGCTGGGACTGGGTACTGTCCCGGCTTCAGGTCGTCGACATCGGGAAGGACGAGGCCCGCCAGGCGCGCCGACTCCTGGCCAACGCCAGGTTGAACGGCCACAAGTACGCGATCGAGGCCGTGCTCGTCGTCAGGAAGGTGTGACCGGCCCGCGGTGGTCTCAGCGCTGCTCTCATGCACCCACGTCCAGCACTGTCCGGAACCCCACCATCACCCGCTCCGCCGCAGGCCAGATCGATGCCAGTACGACGCCCGCAGGATGGCGGCGACGCTCGGGAACAGAGGAGCGGCCGTGGCCGCGCTGGAAGTGGGTGGGCGTGCCGCAGCCGGTCGGCGCCTCGGGTAGTCGTCAGTGTTTGACGAGGTGGTCGGTCGTCTCACGGAGGGTGGCGAGGCGGGCGCGGTACTCCTGTTCGTCGATCTCACCGCGGGCGAAGCGGTCGGCCAGGACCTGCTCGGGGGACGGCCCGGTGGGCCCCCCGGTTTCCGCGGGCCCGGCGGGTGGCCGCATCGGGAGGCGAGCGCGATCGCCGGCGTGGGTCAGCGCCCGTACCACCAGCACCGCCCCGATGATGAGCACAGCCCAGAACAACAACATGCCCAGGGACATGGCGAACCAGCCCCAGCCGTTCATACCGTGGCCGTCGTTCCAGTACATCATCACTGCCACCTCCCGGAGTGAGTGGACGGACGGCCCGAATCGGATCCCGCCCCGTACCCCTCCCGCCCCGTACCCCCTCCCGCCTCCAGGGTGCGGCGACTCGCGCAGGAGCGCAGGTGCTGGACGACCCGAGGCCACTGAGTGGTCCGGACCCGACCGTGGGGGTTCCGGGCGGGTTGACGGCGATGGGCCGGTTCGTGTTCCGGTGGACGGTCGCGCGCGGAACCTGTCTGCACGAGTTCGGCCGACAGTCTCAGCTGGATATCTTCGGGGTGTCTCGGCGTGATGGGGAGATGGGTGCTGCCGTGGCGGCCGGGGCGTCGACCTGTGCGGTGAAGCGGCGCAGCCGCAGGCTGTTGGCGACGACGAACACCGAGCTGAACGCCATGGAGGCGCCGGCGATCATCGGGTTGAGCAGACCTGCCGCTGCGAGAGGCAGTGCCGCGAGGTTGTAGGCGAACGCCCAGAACAGGTTGCCCCTGATGGTCGCCAGGGTGCGGCGGGAGAGCCGGATCGCGTCGGCGGCGGCCCGCAGGTCGCCGCGGACGAGGGTGAGATCGCTGGCCTCGATCGCGACGTCGGTGCCGGTGCCCATGGCGAGGCCGAGGTCGGCCTGGGCGAGGGCGGGGGCGTCGTTGACGCCGTCGCCGACCATCGCGACGACCTTGCCCTCGGCCTGCAGGCGCCTGATCACGTCGACCTTGTCGGCCGGCAGCACCTCCGCGATGAGGGTGCCCGGGCTGGTCTCGATGCCGACCTCTGTCGCGACCGTGCGCGCGACGGCCGCGTTGTCGCCGGTGAGCAGCACGGGGGTGAGCCCCAGCTGGCGGAGCTGGGCCACGGCCTGGGCCGAGGTGGGTTTCACGACGTCCGCGACGACGAGGACGGCGCGGGCCTTCCCGTCCCAGGCGACGCCGATGGCGGTGCGGCCGGCCGCCTCGGCGGTGCTCCTGGCCGTGGCGAGGTCGGGCGGCAGCGGCTGGCTCCACCTCTCCAGCAGGGCCGCCCGCCCGATGAGGACGGCGTGCCCGTCGACAACCCCCTGGACGCCGAGTCCTTCGAGGTTGCTGAACTGCTCGACGTCGGGCAGGTCGCCGACCCGCTCGCGGGCGCCGCGGGCGACCGCGGCGGCGATCGGGTGTTCGGACGCGTTCTCCAACGCTCCGGCGAGCCGGAGCATCTCGGTCTCATCCACACCGGCGGCGACGTGGATCTCGACCAGGTTCATGCGTCCCGCGGTGACGGTGCCGGTCTTGTCGAGCACGATCGTGTCGACGCGCCGGGTGGATTCAAGTACTTCGGGGCCCTTGATGAGGATGCCGAGCTGCGCTCCCCGGCCCGTTCCGACCAGCAGTGCCGTCGGGGTGGCCAGCCCGAGTGCACACGGGCAGGCGATGATCAGCACGGCGACCGCGGCGGTGAACGCGGCGGCCGGCCCGGCGCCCGCGCCGAGCCAGAAGGCCAGGGTGGCCGCGGCCAGGGTGATGACGACCGGCACGAACACGCCGGAGATCCGGTCGGCGAGCCGCTGCGCGGCGGCCTTGCCGTTCTGGGCGTCCTCGACGAGCCTGGCCATCTGGGCCAGCTGGGTGTCGGCGCCGACCCGGGTGGCGCGCACGACCAGTCGCCCGCCGGCGTTCACCGTCGCTCCGGTGACGGAGTCGCCCGGGGCGACCTCCACGGGGACGGACTCGCCGGTCAGCATCGAGGCGTCGACGGCCGAGGAGCCTTCGTCGACCACGCCGTCGGTGGCGATCCGCTCACCGGGCCGGACGACGAACCGCTCGCCGACGGCCAGCTGCCCGATCGGGACCCGGACCTCCGTGCCGTTCCGCAGAACAGCCACGTCCTTGGCACCGAGTTCGAGCAGGGCGCGCAGCGCCGCGCCGGCCTGCCGCCTGGCACGCGCCTCGAAGTAGCGGCCGGCGAGGATGAAGGTGGTGACTCCGGCCGCGACTTCCAGGTAGATGTTGCCGGTGCCGTCGCCGCGGGCGACCGTCAGCTCGAACGGGTGCGTCATCCCCGGTGTCCCGGCTGTGCCGAACTGCAGCGCGTACAACGACCAGCCGAACGCCGCACCGACGCCGATCGAGATCAGCGTGTCCATCGTCGCGGCGCCGTGTCGCAGGTTCGTCCAGGCGGCGCGGTGGAAGGGCCAGGCGGCCCAGGTCACGACGGGGCTCGCCAGGACGAGCGAGAACCACTGCCAGTTCGTGAACTGCAGCGCCGGGACCATCGCCAGCACGATGACCGGAACCGCGAGCACGATGCTGGTGACCAGGCGGTGGCGCAGTGGTCGAGCCGGATCGGGTTCGGCGCCCGCCACACCTGCGGCCGGTTCGAGGCCCGCGGCCGGAGGCCGGGGCAGTTCGGCGGTGTAGCCGGCCGCCTCCACCTGGGCGACCAGCACGGCCGGGTCGACGCCCTCGGGGGCGTTCACCCGGGCTTTCTCGGTGGCGTAGTTGACGGTGGCGGTGACGCCGTCGAGCTTGTTCAGCCTGCGTTCGATCCGGTTGGCGCAGGACGCGCAGGTCATCCCGCCGATCGCGAGCTCGATCTCGGTGACCGGGGCGTCGGTGGCGTGCGCCGTGGTGGTGGCGGTCGTGGTTGTTGTGGTGGTGGTGCTCATGCCGGTCGATGTCTCCTCTCGCGATCAGTGCCCATGGCTGTCGTCGGCGTGCCCCGCCGCGGGCGATGTCGTGGGTGATGTCGTGGGTGATGCGGTGGCGGCGTCCGGCACGGCCGGTCCGGTGGGCACCGTGAACTCCGCCGTGCGGACGACTCCGTCGTGCCGGAAGTCGAGGAACAGCCGATAGCGGCCCTCGGTCGGCACATCGGCCACGAACGGGATGTCCGGGCCGGCCGACGTCTCCTCCCTGTCGGGATGTACGTGCAGGTAGGCCAGGTCGCCCTCGCGCAGCGCCACCAGGTGCCCGTGGGCGCCGAGGTAGGGCTCCAGGTCCGTCACCGGCCGCCCGTCCCTGTGAACCGTCAGGGTGAGCGGCGACGCCTGCCCGCCGACCAGGTCGCCGGCGAGAGTCACCTCGTAGCCGTCCACCGAAGCGCTGCGTGTCGGCAGGTGGGCGATCGGCTCGAACAGGCCCGGGGCGGTGAGGTCGACGCCCAGGGTGATGGCCGTGGCGCCGGTGGGGGTGAAGTCCGCGAACGCCCGGTAGGAACCGGCTGCGCGCACCGGCAGGGGAACGGACCAGGTCCCGTCGGGTGTCATCGTCGGATGGAGGTGCTGGAACGCGCTGCCGTCGCGGCGCACCACGATCAGGTGCATCCGTCTGTCGTGCTCGACGTCGAAGGCGGTGACGGCTTCCCCGCCGGGCCCGGTGATCCGGAACGTGAAGTCGTCCGTGTCATCCAGTGCCAGGGCCGACGCGGTGGGTGTGAAGGTGTAGCCGCTCAGGCTCGACGCCAACCCGCCCGGCAGGTCCGATGCGTCATCCGGGGCGGTGCCGCGGTGGCCGTCCCCGTGGCCGGTGTCGCCGGTGTCGGAGCTGTGTTCCGGGCCGGCGGTGACCGCGTCCAGCGGACCGACCGCCGCGCCGACGCCGTAGGCACCACCGATGACCAGGGTGAGCGCTGTGCCGAAGGCGGCCAGTCTCGCGATCGTGTTCATTCGCACTCCCTTCTCTCCCTTCTCGCGGGGCCTGGCCGTGACCGCGTCCCGCAGGGGCGCCGGCCTCAGCCGACGAGCTGGTAGCCGGCCTCCTCGACCGCGGTGCGTACCTTGGCCGGATCGAGCTCCTGGCCGCTGGTCACGGTGACCGCGCCGGAGTTCAGGTCCACCGCCACGTCGGTGACGCCGGCGATCTCGCCGAGTTCCTCGGTGACCGAGGCGACGCAGTGGGCGCAGGTCATGCCCGTGACGGTGTAAGTGGTCTCGCTCATCAGAGGTCCTCTCCCAGGGGCTGGGTGTCTCGGGGGTCGGGGTGACGCGCCGGAACCCGATGCACTCGAACCATACCCCCGGGGGGTATCCATGGGAAGGGTGTGAGAGGCCGACGAAGCGTGGGAAACCCGGACTCAGTCGTCGTGAGGTGCGGTGCCGGGGGAATGGGCGTGGCCCGACGTGGGCTGGGGCGACTGCGACTGCTCCGGCTCGCCGCTCTCGCCCGTCACCGGCGGCGTGGGGGTCGTCCCGCCCTCGCCGCCGTGGGGCGTTGGCGGATGCTCCTCGCCCTGACCGTGGGGGTGCGGAACGGACTCCTCCGCCACCTCGTGGCCGTGGCCGTGGCTGTGTGAACCGGCGAGTTCCACGGCGGGCAGCGCGAGGCCGGCGGCCCCGGCGCCGGCGGCACCGATCACGACGGCCGCGCTGAACGAGGAGCGGAACCCGCGCGTGTGCCGGGACCACAGGCCCCACAGCACGAGGACGCAGGCCGCTGCCTCGAACGCGACCGTGGTGAGGTCGACTCTGTCGACCTGTTCGGGCGTTCCGGAGTGGGGGCCGACGGGCAGCCCGGAGGTCCGGCTGATCGCCCACAGCAGGATCGACCCGGTGTTGACCAGCAGGCCCGCCGCCATCGTCGGCAGGCCGGCCGTCCGCATCACGGCGAGGGCCCAGCCCGCCTGGAAGATCGCGGTCGCGAAGAAGAACACCCCTGACAGCGGCCAGTCACCGAAGTGGCCCGGCGCGACAGCGAGATGGATGGCGGCGGCGCCGAGCGAGGCGAACGCCGCCGTGATCCTGCCTGCCCCGAGGTCGGCCATGATCCGAGGCGCGGCTCGCTTGTACCCGTGCGGGGTATCCGAACCAGGCCGCTCGGAGGCCGTCCCCGGCCGGCGGGGTGGCCTCCTGGTCGAGGTCGCGTTGCGGGCGGCGTGGCGCCCCGGCCGGCGGATCACAAGTGGTGCGGTGGGTGCACCGTCCACGGTCCGCCTCATGTGGTCAGGCGGGACGGCGCGGTAGTCGTACGGGCCGGTGGGCGGTGCCGTGTCGATGGGCCACTCCCCGGCCGAACGCCCGCGGTGTCGTCCACCCGGAGCTTCGTCCGCGGTGGCGCGCCGCCGGCTCGTGTGTCCGCTGCTCGGGTCCGTCAGGTCCGTTCCGTCCGTCACATCCGTCACGGCAGCGGCGCGGCCCGGTAGCCGAGATCTTCGATCACCCTGACCACGTCCTGCGGCCTGTTCTGGCTGAGGTCGAGCTCGACCGTGGTGCGCCCCTGCCTGAGCGTGGTCCGGGTGCTGCGCACGCCTGGCAGGTCCTCCAGCGCGTCGTCGATGAGCAGCGAGCAGCTGCCGCAGTGCATTCCCTCGACGCGGAACGTGTGTGTGGTGACGGGCACTGTAGGTACTCCGTTCTCCTTGTTCGATCGAAGCGGACGCGGTCAGACGGCAGGACACGGACGTGGTCAGACGACGGTGATGGCATGGTCAGACGACGGTGATGAGGCCGGTGTACATGCCCATGCCGCACGCGTAGCGCAGCTGGCCGGGCTCCAGGACGCCCAGGTCGATCGCCGTGTCGCCCTGGGTTGGCAGGATCTCCTCGACGTCGCGGTCGGGGATGACGAAGGACTGGATGCAGCCCTGCACATCGTCCGAGTGCACGATCAGCGTGGTGGGCACACCGGCCTGCACCTGGACGTTGCCCGGGCTGTAGGAGTCGGCGTGGGCGGTGATCTCCACGGTCTGGCGGCCCTCGGCGGTCGAGGCGGCTGCCATGTCGGCCGCCGGCGGCTGGGAGAGACCGAGGGTTTCGGCGAGCCGGTTGGCGGCCAGGGGCGAGCCGGCGAGTTGCAAGCCGCCATTGAGGGTGTAGAGCCCCATCGCCAGCACGACCAGTCCGGTGACCACGGCCAGTCGGCTGCGCCACGCGGTCGCGGCCCTGCGGGCGGCGTAGCCGAGGACGGCGAACAGCGGGCCGGTGCCGAGGACGAACACGCCCATCGTGGCCGCGCCCGCCAGCGCGGACCCGGACGCGAGTGCCAGCGCCTCCACCGACAGCGTCACGCCGCACGGGATGAGCACGGTGGCCAGTCCGAGCAACGCCGGTGCCAGAGCGGTCTGCGAACGGGCGCGCCTGCGGACGATCCTCGTCCACGACGCGGGCGGTTCGATGACGACGCGGCGGAATCCGGGTACGCCCAGCTGGGCGAGACCGAACAGCACGATCAGCAGGCCGGCGCCGATCTGCAGCCAGGTACGCGCGTCGACCGAGAGCTCCACCGCGCTGCCAGCCGCTCCCAGCAGCGCCCCGAGCAGCACGTGCGAGACCAGCTTGCCGGCCAGGAACCCGCCGACCGGCGCGAGGTCGTCGCCGAGCCGCGTGCGCCAGTCCGGTTCCCTCCCCGCCTGTGGCGAGCGCGTCCCCGGGCGGGACCGCGCGCGTTGGACACGGGCCGAATGGCGCCCCCGGACGGGCACGCGACCGGGTGGCCGCGCTGATCCCGCCGCCGCGGCACGTTGTCGGGTGATCAGGCCGGTCAGCAGTCCGCCCTGTACCGCGGCACAGGACACTCCGCCCGCAAACAGGCCGGTCACGAGAACAGTTGCGAGATTCACCGAACCTCCGCGACGGCGGACGTGGCATGTCGAAGGGAGCGTCGGGACCGGGGGCAGGATCGGCACGCGGTCCCGGCGTTGGTGGCCGAAGGCCACGCTAAACCACTACTGCACGTAGTAGAAGAACGGGTCGACGGTGACCGGTGACGGTGCCCCGCGCCGCTGTCGACGGGGAGGGTGGTGGCAGCGACCGGAACACTCGTTGTGTGCAGCTCGCAGCCACCGAACCGGCGGACCTTCGTCGCGCGGACAGGTACGGTCCAACGACCCGAGGAGGGTGATGCGACTCGCGCTGTCTACTACGGTGATTAGTAGATGGCGAGGGTTGCCGGTTCGTCGCTTCCGGTCCGTATCCGGTCCCGCGTCGCGAGGCGTCCCCCGCCGGTTGTCGATCTCGGCGCCGGCCTCAGCTCCGTTGGCAACCCGACACCGAGGATGACTCGTGCGAAGAAGACACCACCTTGGACATGTCGCCGTGACACTGGCCCTGGCGGCCACGCTCGCGGCGTGCGGGGGCGACGGCACCCCGACGGCGCCTTCGTCCGCGACGGCAGGGGGCAGCAGCGACGTCAGCGCTGGCGACCACAACGACGCGGACGTGATGTTCGCCCAGATGATGATCCCGCACCACCAGCAGGCCGTGAAGATGGCGGAGCTGGCACCCGGACGTGCTGCCGACCCGGCGGTGCTCACGCTGGCCCAGCAGATCGGGACCGCGCAGACACCGGAGATCGAGACGATGACCGGCTGGCTTGCGGCGTGGGGTCGACCCACCGCCATGCCCGGTGCCGGGGGTCACGGCGGCGGCCACGGCACCGACGACAGGGGAATGATGTCGGAGGACGACATGGCCGCTCTCCAGACGGCGTCCGGTCCGAACTTCGACCGCATGTTCCTGGAGATGATGATCCGGCACCACGGGGGTGCGATTGCGATGGTACTCATCGAACAGCGAAACGGGCGGTTCCCCGACGCCGTCGCCCTGGCAAGGACGATCGAGTCCACGCAGGCCGCAGAAGTCGAAACCATGAAGGGTCTGCTCGGTACCGGATAGCCGATGCAGGGCCCCGGGGCGCCGACGCACGGCCAGGGCCTTAGGGCCCCAGGGCACCTCGGATCCCAGGTGCGACACTCGGCACGACGAACACGGATGTCGGTCGCGGGGAGGGCCCTGACGACGGGATAGCTGACGACCGGAAGGGCGGAACGGTGGAACGGCTGGGAGACCTCGAAGCCGAGGTCATGGACCAGTTGTGGGCGGCCCGCGGCCCGGTCTCCGTGCGCGGCGTACGAGACGCCCTGCAGTCCACGAGGCCGCTCGCCTACACCACCGTCATGACCGTCATGGACCGGCTGTTCCACAAGGGGTGGCTCGTCCGAGATCGTGTCGGCCGCTCCTACCAGTACCGCCCTGCGCTCAGCAGGGGTGAGTACACCGCCAGAATGATGCGCGACGTGCTGTCCACGACCGACGACAGAGGGCTCGCTCTGCTGCACTTCGTCGATACCATGGCCCCCGCCGAGTACGAGGCACTCCAGGAAGCCCTGCGCTGGCACCGAAGCCGTCCCCCTCGAGCGGCCGAACCACCGTGCGTCGAGGACGAGACCTCGTGAGCCTCGCCCTGCTGGCCGCCTATGTCACCGCCGTCGGAGTCCTGTTCCCTCGCCGGCTCGCCCGGGCCGCATGGACCTCGCACGCACCCCGACTGGCCGCAGGCACCTGGCTCGTCACGGCTGTTTCCGTCCTGAGCGTCGCGTTGCTGGCCGCGGCAGTCCTCGTGACCCCGCTGCACACCCTCGGGGACGCCTTCGTCCTCCTCCTGCAGGGCTGCGGGTGGCCACCGCAACCGCGTGCGCCGTCCGGACCGGCCGAGTACGCCGGCCTGGCCATCATCAGCTGGATGGTGGGCAGGACTGCCTTCTCGGGCTTCGTGGTCTGCCGGGCAGCGCGGCGCGAACGCCGTCGACATCGCTGCGACCTCCACCTGCTGGGCGAGCCAGCCGGGACCGGCGTGGTCGTCCTCGACCATCCGCAGCCGAGCGCGTTCTGCGTTCCCGGTGACGGCGGGCACATCGTGCTGACGCGCGGCGCCCTGGATGTCCTCTCACCCGCGGAACTGGCAGCCGTCCTCGCCCACGAACGAGCCCATCTGAGCGGCCGTCACCACGTCATCGTCCTTCTCCCCGCCATCCTCGCCACCGCGTTCCCGCGCCTGCCGCTCTTCACCCTCGCGCTGAGCGAGGTCCGTCGGCTCGTGGAGCTCGCAGCCGACGACAGGGCGCTGCGCCGCGCCACTCCGGTCACCCTTGCGCAGGCCGTTCTCCGTCTTGCCGCACCTGCCTCGGCCCAGCACCCGGCTACGGGCACGTTTCACGCGGCCGGCACCGCAACCACCGAACGAGTGCTCCGCCTCGTCACTCCACGGCCTCGTCGCGCACGGCTCGCCATGCTCTCCAGACTGTTGGTCGCGGTCTCGTTCGCGGCCACACCGCTGGCGGCCGTCGTCCTGCCGGCCGTTACCGACCTTGCCTCCCACTGCACTGAGGTGACCACTTCACGTCCTCCTGCCGAGGTCGACCGCCGGTAGACGACGTCGAGGTCGTCGTGCGTCAGCGGAGTTCGGCGGGCAGGGGGAGACGGGCGAGGCCGCGGTCCGCGAGGGAGCCGAAGGTGATGTGGCCGTCGTGGGGCAGAGCGGAGCTGACGGCGGAGAAGCGGCCGGTGGTGTCGTGGAAGCTGAAGACCGGTTCGCCTTCGGGGCTGAGCACCTGGGCGAAGCCGTACGGGGCGCGCAGGCCCTCTCCCTCGCCCGGGGGCAGCGCGGCGATCTGCCGACGCAGGTCGGCGCTGGTGGCGAGCGCGTCGACGGCGTCCGAGCGCAGGTCGCTGCCGCCGACCCACACCCGGCCCCGGTCGTCGATGACGATGTTGTCAGGGCCGTTGACGAGCGACGGCCCGAACTGTTCCGTCCTGCCTTCTCGTCCGTCGCCGAGCCACACCCGGGTGAGTCGGAAGCGGAACGACTCGGCGACGAGAACGTGGCTCTCGTCGGCGGCGACGTCCACGCCGTTCGCGAAGTACAGGCCGTCGGTCACGACGTCGGTGACGCCGGTCGCCGGCTCGTAGCGCAGCAGCCGGCCGCTGGGCCGCCCGTCGAGGAAGTCGTTCGGGAACCCGGGGAGGTAGACGGTGCTGGCCTCGGTGACATAGATCGTGCCGTCGTCGGCGACCGTGACCTCGTCGGCGAAGAAGATCAGGTTGCCGTCGATCCGGTCGGTGAGGACCCAGGCGTCCCCGGTGGCGACGTTCACCGCCATGATGCCCTGTTCGACGACGGCGGCGATCAGGACGTCCTGCGAGTAGGCGGCGAGGCCGAGCGCCCTGCCGTCCAGGGTGGCGACGCGTTCGATGGTCCCGATGCCGCCACCGGCGTCCTGGGTGATGCGCCAGAGGCCGCCGTCGGCGGTGGCGGTGTAGAGGTGGCCGTCGAGGCCGACGGCGACGTCCTCGGCGCCCTCGAGTTCCTCCTCGCCGACGATCTGCGCGTTCTCGATCAGCTGGTTCGCCGCCAGTGGTCCGTCCAGCGCGGGTCGGGGCGGGAGGTCCGCCCACACCACGGGCTCGAAGTCGGGGGGCAGCGCCTCGACGTGACGGTCCACCGCCGGGCCTGACGGTTCCCGGCGGGGAAGCTCAGGCCGCCCATCGGGCCCCACAGCGCCGGAAGCGCCGGTGGCTGCGTCGCTCGCGGCGGAGGCGGCGGAGGCGGCGGAGGCGGCGGACGCGGCGTCGGAGTCATCGCTGGAGCAGGCAGAGGCAGCGGCGAGCAGGGCCGAGACAAGAAGGGAGGCCGCGAGGGAGCGGCGGAGCTTTCTCATGGGTGAGAGCAGAACAGTCCGGCCTCAGCCGACGCTCCGCGCAACCTCAGGACCCCCTCAGGACGCGCGGACGAGCCGCCTTCGTCCTGAGCCCGCCCTGAGGTCGGGGTGTTTGACTGTCCGGTATGCCGCCCCGACTGCTCCTGGTCGACGACGACGACGCCATCCGCGACATGGTCGGGACGGCGCTGCGCTACGCGGGCTTCGAGACGACCGTCGCGGTGGACGGCCGCGATGCGCTGGCCAGGCTCACGGAGATGACGCCCGACCTGATCGTCCTCGACGTGCTGATGCCGGGGCTGGACGGTCTCGAGGTGTGCCGGCGTCTGCGCGGGAGGGGCGAGACGACGCCGATCATCTTCCTCACGGCACGGGCCTCGAGCCGCGACATCCTCGAGGGGTTCGGGCGGGGCGGGGACGACTACGTGACCAAGCCGTTCGTCCTCGACGAGCTGGTGGCGCGCATCCGCGCGGTGCTGCACCGGGCCGGGTCGTCAACGTCCGGGACATCGCTGACCTGCGCCGACCTGGTGCTGCACGAGGAGCGCCACGAGGTGCGCCGCGCCGGGCAGCGGATCGAGCTGTCGCCCACCGAGTTCAACCTGCTGCGCTACCTGATGATCAACCAGGGCCGGGTGCTGTCCAAGCACCAGATTCTGGACCGGGTGTGGAACCAGGATCTCGACGGTGACGGACACGTCGTGGAGACCTACATCAGCACGCTGCGCCGCCGCCTGGACGTGGGTGGCGACGGGCCGCTGATCCACACGATCCGAGGCGTGGGCTACACGCTCCGGCCCGCCGGGGAGTGAGCCCTTGCACCTGCGCACGAAGCTGACCCTGGGCATCCTGACAGTGACCTTCGTGGTCTTCCTGGCGGTCGGGTTCGTCGCCATCCCCGCTGCCAAGCACGCGCTGCGCGACCGCATCGATGACCGGTTGCGTGCCGACCTGCCGGAGATCCGGGCGTCGGTCCTCGCCGCGGGCGGTGACGTGCCCGGCGGGGCCCTGGAAGGCGGGTCACCGGTTGGCGGGTCGCCGGGCGGCGGCGCCGGGCCGGACGAGCGCGGCTACGCGCTGGTGGTGATCGAGGGCGCGACGGCGACCGTGCTGGCCACACCGGGGACGTCCGCACCGCCGGACCTGCGTGGGATCACCGCCCCCGCGCGTGGCGGCGAGATCAGGTACGTGACGGCGCCCGACGGCACGACCTACCGCTGTGCCACCACCGACCTCGGCGACGGACGCCTGCTGGCCGTGGCCGCCCCCGTCGACGACCTCGCCGGTCTCGTCGACGATCTCATCGGCACCTTCATCGTCATCGGCACCGGTGGTGCGGCGGCGCTGGCGGTCCTGGCGTGGCTGTGGATCCGGCACGGCACCCGTCAGATCGAGCACCTGACCCGGCGGGCGGAGGCAATCGCCCACGGTGATCCTGACCGCAGCCTCGCCGTGGCCGCCACGACCACCGAGCTCCGCCAGCTCAGCCACGCCCTCGACGCCATGGTCACCAGCATCGACCAGTCACTGGTGGCACAGACGCGGTCGGAAGCCCGGCTTCGGGAGTTCATCGCCAACGCATCCCACGAGCTGCGCACTCCGCTCACGAGCGTGAGCGGCTACCTGCAGCTCGACCTCGATGGTGCCTTCGCCGACGGTGAGCACCACCAGCGCTCGATGCGACGCGCTCTGGGCGAGGCCAGCCGGATGCGGCGCATCGTCACCGACCTCCAGCTGCTCACCGAGCTCGACGAGAACCCCCTGCCCACGGCCGCCGAGGTGGACATCAACCCGCTGCTGCGCGACGCCGTGCACGACATGCGCACGCTGGATCCGACGCGGACCTGGACCCTGGACCTGCCGGCGCAGCCGCTCGTCGTGGCCGGTGACGCCCACCAGCTCCGCCAGGTCGTGACCAACCTGCTGGTCAACGTGCGCGTCCACACGCCACCCGCCACCGTCACCACCGCGCGGGCGAGCCCGGGGAACGGCTCCATCGTCATCGAGGTGTCCGACGACGGGCCCGGGCTTCCCGCCGAAGACCTCGAACGGGTCTTCGACCGGTTCTGGCGCCACGACCCGTCCCGATCGCGCGCCTCGGGTGGCAGCGGGCTCGGCCTCTCCATCGTCGCCGCCGTCGTCTCGGCGCATGGCGGCGCTGCCGAAGCAGCCCATGCCCCCGATGGCGGGCTCACCATCCGGATCATGCTTCCCGGGTCCGGCGGCCCACCCAGACGACCATGATCGGGCCCAGGGGGTGAGCGGCCAGGGAGCGGCGGGCGGTCAGGGGTCTTCAGGCGAGGCGAATCTCCGCCCTGATTCAGGCGAATCTCCGCCCTGATTCAGACGAGGCGAAGCTCCGCCCTGAGTGGTGCCGTGCCTGGGCGTGGTGCCGTGCGGAGTGGTGCCGTGCGCAGGCGGGTGCGACGCGAGCGGGGGCCGACGTCGGCAGCGCGGCGAGGGGTGGCGCCGGCGGCCACGGCGGCTCGCTCGTCCACGATGCTCTTGTTGATCAGGGTGAGCAGGCGGTCGCGGTCGACATCGCCGAAATCCCGTAGCAGGCTGGCCAGCAGAGTCATGTGATGCCCTCGTTGTCCTGTCTTCGTGCCACGAAAACAGGATCCGCAGCTGCTGTTTCACCTACCCGCTCAACTGCGTCCCACACCCGCGTGATCTGATCCACCGTTCCCTTTCGAGGAACGGGTCAAAAATCCGCCTCCGGCAGATTTGAGCTTCGAGGTGGATCGTGCGTCCCGTCGGCGTGAACGGACCCTTTCCCGAGGTGCTCGAGAATCATCGGCTCGTCACCACGGAGTGCGGCTGTGTCGTGGCGAGACGATCCCGCTTTGCGCTGAGGGTGTCGCCGAGGCGCCACGTGGCGAGGAGCGGCACGGCGACCACCGTCTCCGCGCGCCTGGCCGCAGCCCTGGGCGTGGTCGCCGGTAGTCGGCCACCGGCCGCACGGCCCTCGCGGGCCGCCGGCGCCGCGCCTCGCGGCCGGTCCTTCCCGGGGCGACACCGCAATCCTCGTGGCAGGCCTGCGACGCGAAACCGCCAGCGCTGGCTGGCCGGGGCGTTTCCCGGAAAGCTTCCCGCGCCGCCGGTCGTTGCCCTCTGGTGTGGTGTGATCCACCGGTTGGATTTATCTCGGGTTCGTGATGGGAGCGCCGAGAAGTATTGTGTTTCTTATTCGGCGGAGGCGGCCCGGAGGTTCCTGGGCTGATGTGCCGGTTACGGGTCGGGGGCGGGGCACGGTGGTGTACCCTGCGTGATGCCAGGGCGGGGTGCGCTACCGACAAAACCCCGGAACAGCTGAGAAAAGGTCTGGTCAGTCCCCTCCACGGGCCTGCCTGTGATGAAGGAGATTGGTGCTGGGTACCAGAGCTCTCTTCGGCGCTGTAGCGGCTTCGATGGCAAGCCCACTGAGACCGGATGACTACTGGGCGATGGTGAATCCGCTGTGGTCGCGGCGCCGGCTGTCCGGGCGCGTCGAGGCGGTTTCGCCGGAGACGTCCGACACCTCGACGGTCGTTGTCCGGCCCGGTCTGGGGTGGCGGGGGGGCCTGGCTGGTCAGCACATCGAGGTGGGTGTGGGAATCGACGGGGTGTGGTATCGGCGGCCGTTCTCGCTGTCGTCTCCTCCGCGCCGCCCCGACGGCCTCATCTCCATCACGGTGAAAGCCAGGCCGGGCGGACTGGTGTCCAGGAACATCGTGCACGCGCTTGCGCCGGGCCGAACCATCCGTATCGGTCATCCGGCGGGCAGGTTCGTGCTGCCGGAAGATCTTCCGGCTCGCCTTCTTTTCGTGACCGCCGGTAGTGGGATCACTCCGGTGATGGCGATGCTGCGCGACCTTGCCGAAAGCCGGCGGATGCCCGATGTCCTCCTCGTGCATTCCGCGCGGGACGCCTCGGAGGTCATCTTCGGCGAGGAGCTCCGGCGGCTGGCTGTCCGCTTCCCCAGCCTGCGCCTGCACGAGCACCACACCTGCCCCGGCGGCCGGCGCCAGCCTCGGCTGACGATGGCCGCCCTGGCCGCGGTCTGTACCGACCTCCCTGAGCGGATGGCCTGGGTCTGCGGGCCCCCCGGGCTGGTCGACGACGCCGAGGCGTACTGGCGGGCGGGTGGCATCGCCGACCGTCTGCTGACAGAACGCTTCCATCCGGCTGTGCGCCCTGGCTCCGCGCCGGGTGGCCCAGCCGGACAGCGCAGCGGAGAAGGGCAGGTCAGCCCGGGCGGGCAGACCGGGGTCGGCCGACGGAAGGGGCGGAGCGGAGACGGCGGGCGGGTGCGTTTCGTCAGGAGCGGTCGCGAGATCACCGTGACAGGGGGCACCACGCTGCTCGCGGCGGGCGAGGACGCGGGCGTCGCCCTGCCGAGCGGCTGCCGGATGGGTATCTGCTACAGCTGTCTGGTGCCCCTCGCCAGCGGCCGGGTCCGTGACCTGCGCACCGGCGAGGAACACGGAGTTCCGGGCGATCTCATCCAGACCTGCGTGTCCGCTGCCGGCGGCGACGTCGATATCGATCTGTGAGGAACAGGCTGATGCCAGCACCGACCCATCTCAGCGCCGGTGACATCGAGGAGCTCGGCCGGGAGCTCGACCGCATCCGGGCAGAGGTCCTCGCGAGCCGAGGAGAGAACGACGCCCGGTACATCCGGCGGGTGATCGCGCTCCAGCGGGGGCTCGAGGTCGGTGGGCGGGCGGTGATGTTCGCCGCCGCGCTGCCACCGGCGTGGCTGGCGGGCACGGCGATGCTCTCGCTCGCCAAGATTCTCGAGAACATGGAGATCGGTCACAACGTCCTGCACGGGCAGTGGGACTGGATGCGTGATCCCGACATCCACTCGACCACCTGGGAATGGGATTCCGCGGCTCCCGCGAGTCAGTGGAAGTACTCGCACAACTTCGTGCACCACACCTACACGAACGTGCTCGGCCGAGACCGTGATCTCGGGTACAGCATCCTTCGGGTGACTCCCGAGCAGCCGTGGAATCCGGTCTACCTGGCACAGCCGCTCTATAATCTGGGGCTCGCGGCCACCTTCGAGTGGGGAATCGCGCTCTTTGATGTGGAGCTCGACAAGGCCTTTCGCGGGGAGAAGGCGTGGGGCGACACCCTGGGCCAGCTCGGCGAAGCGGTCAGGAAGGCCGGCCGGCAGGGCCTGAAGGACTACGTCGTGTTTCCGCTGCTGGCTGGCCCGGCGTTTCTCCCCGTTCTGCTGGGAAACCTCGCCGCGAACATCACCAGAAACATATGGGCACATGCCATAATCTTCTGTGGGCATTTCCCTGAGGGGACCTCCACGTTCACCGAGGAGGAGATCGAGGGCGAGAGCCGCGGTGAATGGTACCTGCGGCAGCTGCTTGGCTCGGCGAACATCAGCGGCCCGGCGGTGCTCCACCTCCTCAGCGGCAACCTCAGCCACCAGATCGAGCACCACCTCTTTCCCGACCTGCCCAGCAACCGTTACGCGCAGATCGCCCCGCGGGTCCGCGCCCTCTGCGAGCGGTTCGAGCTCCCGTACACGACAGGCTCGCTGCCTCGGCAGACCGCCCGGGTCTGGAAGCGCATCTGCCGGCTGGCTCTTCCCGGGCCCAGTCGGCGGATGACAGCCGAGACCTCGCCCGAGCGGGTGCTCACCGCCCGCGCCGCCTGAGGCGCCGGCCTACCGAGATGGCCTTGCCGACGGCCGCGGCTCGCCCGGTCGCGGGGTCCTCCAGGTGGGAACGTTCCTGATCTCCCACGCTGGGTCGAGCGAGTAGGAGAGGCCCTGGGTAGTCGGCTGACCGGGGCCGAGCGGACGCGCGAGTGCAAGGAGCTCTACGACGCCCTGGCCAGCGGGCTGGCAGAGCCGGCGTGGATCTGGCTGCCGAGTCGTTCACCGAGCTGCGGGCGGTGCTGGCCGAGCCGCTGTCCCGACCCTGCGCGAGCTCGCCGACGATCTCATCACCGCGACCGCCGACGAGTCGGACGACGACGTCGCGCTGGTCCTCGCCGAAACGGGCTCCTCGCCCGGGTAACCACCGGTTCGTCTCGGCACCCATCGGCGCCGTCCCGATACCCCTGCTGTGACCTGGGAGGTTGGCACCTGCGCACGGGGGCAACCCGAAGCCGGGAGCCGACTGCAGGGAGCCGACGGAGGAGCTCACGGAGGGGTTCACATGGACATCAGCGCACTGCGTTCTCTCTACACCTCGCCCGGCCGGTTCGTGACCGCCTACGCGAGTATCGACCCGGTGCTGGAGAACGCGGCGCACCAGTACGACCTGCGGTGGCGCGACCTCGCCACGGAGCTGGAACGGCGAGGCGCCGCGCGCGAGGTCTGCGAGCTGTTTCTCGCCGAACGAGGAGACCCGCACCAGCGCGAGGGCGGCACCCGGGTGGTGGTCGTGTCCGGCGAGGGGAAGCAGGCGCACGTGCCGTTCGCGCACTGGCTGCCGGGACGGTCCGACATCGACCTCGTCGACGTCGGCACCCTGCCGCATCTGCTCCCCGTTCTGCACTGGATGGACTCGCGGCTGCCCCATGTGGTCGCCGTCGTGGACCGGCTCGGCGTCGACGTGCTCGGCTATGTGGACGGCCCGCTCCCGGTCGCAACGGTCTCCCAGAACACGACCCGGCCGCCGTGGCACAAGGCGAGCCAGGGCGGCTGGGCGCAGCGCCGCTTCGAAAGCCACGTCGAGGAACACTGGAAGCGCGGTGCGAAGGACGACGCGGAGCTGATCGCGGGAGCCGCCCACGAGACGGCCGCCGAGGTGGTGATTCTCGCGGGCGATACGAAGGCACTCAGCCTGGTCCGCGACGAGCTGCCCCGTGATGTGGCCGCGAGAGTGGTGGTCGTCCAGGGCAGCCGTGCCCGGGACGGCTCGGTCGACCACCTGGCGGACCGGGTCATGGGCGTTCTCGCGGCGGAGGTGGAACGGCGCCGGGCCGGGCTCCTGGACGAGTTCCAGCAGTATCGCTCCCGGGCCAGGTCCCTCGTCGGCGCGGGAAGAGGCGCCGGCGCCGGCCGTGGTCCTGCCGATGGTGCTGGCGCTGGCGTGGGCGTGGAACGCTCTGCCGCGGGTGCCCCCGCAGAGGGCCGGCCGATGCTGGCCGCCGCCGACGGTCCCGCGGCGACGGCCTACGCCCTCAGCCTGAGCCAGGTGAGCCACCTCCTGCTGGCCGAGAACGGGGCAGGGGACGGGTCCGCCTGGGTCGGCGACGACGTCACCGAGATCGCCGTCGACCCGTCCGGGGCTGACGGTCTGCGACACCCGGTGCGTGCGTCGCGGGTGGATGCACTGGTCCGCGCGGCGCTGGGAACGGGCGCCGCCGTCCACGCCGTCCCGAGCGGCGCGCCCGGATCGCCGACCGACGGGATCGGCGCCCTCCTCCGGTATTCGGCCGCGCATCCGTCGACCCGGGACTGACGACGGTGGCTGCGGACTGACGGTGGCGCCCGGCCCGGCTGTCTGTCTCCGGGTGACCACCGGGCTGGTGACCACCGGGCTGGCGGCGGTGGCCGTTCACAGCTCGTTCGGGTGGGTATTCTCCGCCGCGGGGCGTGTCACGACCGCGGAGGATTCATGGGCCACGGGCGGCGAGCGCGGGTCCTCGCCGGCACGGTCGCCGCGGCCCTGCTCACCGTGCTGGTGATCGCGGTCCTCGGTCGGCAGGGCGTCCCGTTCGCTGTGGATGACACGCTGCACCGGTGGGCGCTCGCCCAGCGCGCCGCCACCGTCACGGACGCGGCGGTTGCGTTGACGGTGACCGCCAGCGGGCCGCCCGCCTACCTCCTGGGCGTGCTGGCGGGGATGATGGCGGCACCTCGGGCGCGGTGGTGGGCCGCCGCGCTCGCGGTCGCCGTACTCGCCGCAGGGCAGCTGGTGCGCCTGGGACTGGCCCATGCGGTGGACCGGGCGCGCCCGCCTGTGCCGGACTGGGCCTGGCAGGCGGCCGGGCCGGCCCTCCCGTCCGGTCACACCACGACGTCCGCGCTGGTGGCGGCGGGCCTCGCCGCCGCGCTGCTACGGCACGCCCGGCGGCGTCTGGCCCGGATCCTGGCCGTGGTGACGCCGGTGCTCTGGGCCTGCGCGGTCGGCACCAGCCGGGTCTACCTCGGGATGCACTGGCCCAGCGACGTCGTCGCTGGCTGGCTGCTGAGCATCGTGATCATCTGTGCGGCGCTGCCGCTCCTCGGGAGGCTCCTGCCGCGCAGTCCCCACCCACCATGATGACAGCAGCGGGCCTGGATACTGGCCCGGGCCCGCTGCCGAAGGCCCTCCCCGGCGCGCCTGTCGCTTCGGCACCAGTGCCTCCGGAACGGGCGCCGATTCAGTCGCTGGACTGCTTCATGAGTCGCTGGACTGCTTCATGAGATAAACGGCTGCCTGGGTGCGGCTGGCCAGCCCAAGCTTCTCCAGAATGCTGGACACGTAGTTCTTCACCGTCTTCTCCGACAACCCCAACCGGGTGCCGATCTGCCGGTTGGTGAGCCCGTCCGCAATCAGCTGGAGAATTTCGCGCTCCCGCTGGTTCAGCGTGGCCATGGCCGGGTCCTCGTTCGGCCCGTCCCGCAGCCGCTCCAGCACGCGGCGCGTCACCGACGGGGCGAGCAGCGACTGACCGGACGCCACCGTCCGGATCGCTCCCACCAGGTCGTTGCCGCGGATCTCCTTCAGCACATACCCTGCAGCACCAGCCATGATTGCCGAGAACAACGCCTCGTCGTCGTCGTAGGACGTCAGGATCAGGCAGACCACGCCCGGCAGGTTCGACCGGATCTCCCGGCAGACGTCGATGCCGCTGCCGTCGGGCAGCCGCCCGTCCAGCACCGCCACATGCGGTTGCAGGGCGGGAATGCGCCGCAGCGCCTCCGCCGCCAGCCCGGCCTCTCCGACGACCTCGATATCGTCATGCCGGGCGAGCGTCTGACGCAGACCATTCCGCACGATCTCATGGTCATCGAGAACGAACACCCGGATCTTCTCCACGACAGTGACGATACGGCCTCCGGAACGCATCGCCAATTCCACCGGCACTGCCTGGCGCCCGTCGGAAAGCTTTGTAACCGAGTTAACGCGCGAGCGACCGGGAACGGGACACGATGGGAGTGCCGCCCCCGGCTTCCGCCCCCGCTCGAACGGGCCGGGGCTGCGCCGGCACCAGCCGATGCGGTTCGCCCGGCTCCTCCGGGACGTCGCGGCGGCCCTCGCGGACGGCACGCTGGCACCGCTGCCGGTCACGTCCTTCCCGCTCGACGCGGCCACCGGACGGGGGGCACCCGGAGACCCGTGTGCCCTCAGCGGGCGGCGGCGCCAGGGCGAGCTGACTGCTGCCCGCGGCGGATCTCCGCGTCGGGACCCGGGTAGATGAAGCTCACGTGGCCGTTGTCGGACCAGCGCACGGCGAAGGGTGGGTAGCCGGCCGTGGAACGGACCTCGAAGATCTCTCCGGTCCGGTCCGGCTGCCCGGTGTTGTGGTGATGGACGACGAGCGTGTCACCGGGCCGAGCCCGCACCGCCCACCGCCGCACGGGCGGTTCGAGCCCGGCGCCGCCGGACCCGGCGCCGTGACGCGCCCCCGCGGGCGCGCTGTCGGCCACGATCGCGGGCGGGCTGGCCTCGTGGTGCGGCGCGCACGCCTCGTCGGCAAGCGGGTGGACGAGGTCCGCGATCGCGCGTTCACTGTGGATCAACAGGTCGTCGACGGAGAGGAGCCCGACGACCTGGCGTCCCTCGACGACGGGGAGGCGGCGGAAGGCATGGTCGCGGAACAGCTCGTGGGCGTGTTCGACGTCCACCCCGGCGGGGACCGTGATCACCTCGGTGGTCATCAGAGTGTCGATCCGGCCGTCGGTGGGGACAGCGCGGGCGACGCCCCGCAGCACGATGTCCCGGTCGGTGACGATTCCGACGAGACGGCCGTCGTCCATGACGAGAAGCGCGCCCACACCGCGGCGTTCCATCTCCTGAGCCGCATGCTGGACGCTGGCGGCTCGGTCGACCGTGGCCGGCTCTTTGGTGATCATGTTACGAATCTCCGTCATGCCTGCATCCCGTCTCTGGTCGCGCCTGCTTCCCGGGCCCGAGCGGATATCCACAACAGCATTTCGTGTTCCTCTGTGTACAGGTAGCTACCCGGGTCCGGATCTGTGAACCGCGGGACGGCCGCGACGGCGGTGACGGGCGCGACGGCGGTGGCGGCCGGGGGCGCGCCCCGCCGGCCCCCGCCGCTCCGCCCTTGTCGTGTCCCTTGTCGTGTCCCTTGCCGCAGGCGATCGGTGCGGCGGATCCTGTGACGGCGGCACGGGTCCGGGCAAGGCGGCTGGGGACGGGTGGCCTGGCGGCCGATCTGCCTGACGCGATCTGCCTGACCCGTATGCCGACGTCGACCTGTCCGCCGGATGGAAGCCCGAGGACCGTGTATGCCCGCCCTTGACCGCCACAGCGACGTCTTCGTCCTCAATCTCGGGGACGGGGAGAACCGGTTCCATCCCGACTGGATCGCCGCCGTCAACACGGCCCTCGACGAGGTCGAGAAGGCCGACGGTGCCCGCGCACTGGTGACCGCCGCGACGGGCCGGATCTACTCGAACGGGCTCGACCTGACCTGGCTGTCAGCCAACCCCGAGCGGCACCGGGAGTACGTCGACTCGGTACACGAGCTCCTCGCCCGGATGCTCGCGCTGCCGGTGGTCACAGTCGCCGCGGTGCAGGGACACGCGTTCGCCGCCGGCGCGATGTTCGCCCTGGCCCACGACTTCCGGGTCATGCGGGCCGACCGTGGCTACTGGTGTCTTCCCGAGATCGACATCAGGATCCCTTTCACCGCGGGGATGGCTGCGCTCATCCAGGCCCGGCTCGCCCCGCAGACCGCGCACGAGGCGATGCTCACCGGCCGCCGCTACGGCGGGACGGACGCCGCGGCCGCCGGCATCGTCGACCGAGCGGTCGCCGAGGACGCCGTGCGCCCGAGCGCCGTCGAGACGGCTGTCGCGCACACCGGGAGGGCAGGCGAAACCCTCGGTGCGATCAAGGAGCGCATGTACGCTGCCGTGCTGACCGTGCTCCGCGGTCAGGGTTGACGGAGAGCCACGAAGGAGAGCAGCAATGAAGGTCTCGATCGAGTCCGACCTCTGCCAGGGGCACGCCCGGTGCTGGGACATCTGCCCCGAGGTATTCGAGGTCGACGAACAGGGTTACGGATTAGTGGCCCTTCCGGAGGTCCCGCCCATCCACGAGGCCAGGGCGCGTGAGGCGGCGGAGAACTGCCCGGAACGGGCAATCACGATCGACTGAGGCGCGTCCGCCGCGGCGAGGCATCAGGGCACCAGGCCATTCAGGGCGCCAGGCCATTCAGTGCACCAGGTCATCAGTGCCTCGGTCGTTCTCGCCGCGGCCGCGACGTCCGTCCCCGTGAGGGGCGCGGCAACCCCGCCGCCCGCCGGCCCGCGTCGGGCGCCACGAGAGATCAATTGCCGCCGAAAAGTGTAAATCTGTCCGTGTAGCGCCATAAATGTCCAATTTCTGTCGAAACTATCCGTCGACAGAAGGAGACATGAGATGTGGCACGGGCCAGCGAAACTGAGGCACCGGATCGGCGGCTGGACCAGCCGGCATCCGCGGGTGAGCGCCGGAGCTGGTGGGATCTTCCTGCTGCTGCTCGTCGGCATTGCCCTGCTCCCGGCTCCGCGGTCGGCCGCGGAGCGGAGCGGCTCCGCGACGGAGTCCGCCGGCTATCCAGGTGAGGTGATCGCCGGCTCCGCGGATCGGGCGCCGACACCCGTCCCGTTGCCGCCTGCCTCGACCGGACGGACGGATCCCTCCGCGTCGCTGGGCCCCTCGGTGCCGCCCGTCCGCGCCGCGGCAGGTCCGGCCGTCCCGGTCGTCGCCGCTGAGCCGGTCGCTCCGGGCGCCGGCGAGGCCGCGGCCGGGCTGGCGTCCACCGCCCCGCGCCCCGGTGCGCCCGGGTCGCCGTCCACGTCGCGCCACCGGACGAAGCCGGGCTCGCCGATGCCCTCGGCGGCGCCTGGGCGTGGTTACTACCGGTCGTGCGGTGAGGCGCGTGCGGCGGGTGCGGCCCCGCTGGCTGCCGGGCAGCCGGGCTACCGGGCCGGCCTTGACCCGGATGGTGACGGGGTGGCCTGTGGGCGCGGCGGGCCGGCGGCGTGGTGCTCGACCGAGGGCTCGCGAGAGCTCCCCTTTCTGACCCGTTTTGGTTGCTGGATCTCGGGGCTGGGATCATCCTGATGGGTAACTTTCCGTGCCCTGGCGGCTGTCGTCGAGTCACGATTTAAGCGGAATGTATTCGTCCGGTTTCCTCGGGTGGCGGTTTGGGCCGGTTGGGCTCTTCGAGGCGGGCCCGGGGGCGTGTCCCCTGTGCCGCAGGGGGCGGTCACACCACACGCCGGCGCGGGGAGTTCCTTGCTCGTGGGGTGCGAAGCACGTCAATCTGCTCATAGGCGTTGACGAACCGAGTGGCGCCCGCCCGGTGCTGTGTACCTGCCCGGGGTGTGGGACGCGGCTGACGTCGCGGAGACGGACTGTCCGTGGTGCCGATCGGCGCGGGCAAATGGCATGGGAAAGGGCTCGAACTGTGACGGACGACCTGTACTGGGACCCCTTCGACAAGATCGTCGACGTCAACCCGTACCCCGTGTGGCGCCGGATGCGGGACGAGGTGCCGGTCTACCGGAACGACAAGCTCGACTTCTACGCGCTCTCCCGGCACAAGGACGTCGACGACGCGCACATCGACCCGGCGACCTTCAGCTCCGCACACGGCACGGTCCTGGAACTCATGGGTCCGGAGCCGATGCACACCGGGCAGATCATCTTCATGGACCCGCCGACGCACACCCTGCTGCGGGTGCTCGTCTCCCGCGCGTTCACCCCGCGCCGGGTCAGCGCCCTCGAGACGCACATCCGGCAGATCTGCGCCGACCTGCTCGACCCGCAGATCGGCGCCGGCGGCTTCGACTTCGTCCAGGACTTCGCGGCCCAGCTGCCCTCGCTGGTGATCTCGCAGCTGATCGGGGTCAACCCGGAGGACCGCGAGGAGATCCGCCAGACGATCGACCAGACCTTCCACATCGAGGAAGGCAAGGGGATGATCAACGATGTCTCCTTCGCCGCCCAGATCAAGATGCACACCTACTTCTCCGAGCAGATCGACATCCGGCGCCGCGAACCGCGCGACGACATGATGACCGGCCTCGCCCAGGCCGAGATCACCACCGAGGAGGGGCCGCGCAGCCTGACCACCTCCGAGGCGGCCGACTTCACCAACCTCCTCGTCGCCGCCGGGACGGAGACCGTCGCCCGGCTGCTCGGCTGGGCCTGCGACCTGCTCGACTCGCACCCCGACCAGCGGGCCGACCTGGCCGCCGACTCGTCGCTGCTGCCGAACACGATCGAGGAGACGCTGCGCTACGAGGCGCCGTCGCCGGTGCAGGGCCGCACCACCACGCGGGACGTCGAGCTGCATGGCACGACGATCCCGGCGGGGTCGCGGGTGCTGCTGCTGACCGCCTCGGCCGGTCGTGACGAGCGGGCGTACCCCGACGCCGACACGTACGACATCAGGCGCAGGTTCGACAGCCACGTCTCGTTCGGGCGCGGCCCGCACTTCTGCCTGGGCGCGGCGCTGGCCCGGATGGAGGGCCGCATCGCCCTGGAGGAGGCCCTGCGCCGCTTCCCGAACTGGGAGGTCGACCGGGACCGGGCCGTGCGCCTGCACACCAGCACCGTGCGCGGCTACGAGAAGCTGCCGGTCATCGTCTGACCGCACCCCGCGGGCACGTGCTCGGGCCTCGTGGCCGGTGGCTCGCGGCGGCACAGCTTGCGCCGCGAGCCCGGCCGCCCCTGACCAGGGGCCCTGCGCGGGCGGGCCCTGCGCGGGCGGGACCAGGGGCCGGCCCGGGCGGCCAACGGAAGCGTGAATGCGCAGAAAACCGGCAGCCTTCTTCCTGCCGGGCCGCATGGTAATTCGGGCGTTCTGCGGGGTGCTGGTCGAGGTGTTCCCGGCTTCGGATACGGCTGTGAGTGGCCTGGATCGTCCGGGAAGAGTTCCCGTGGTGGTCCGGCGCGCCAGGACCCAACAGAAATCCGCTCCCGGACAACACTTCTTCACTTCCGCGCGGCAGGCCGATCGGGGCTTCCCTGGCCGGTATCGTGTTCCACGAACGTGGTGGTGGCCGGCGAAGTCAGTCACCACCAGTCCTCATCGTGGAGGTTTCGCATGAAGCGCGCCGGGCTTGTTGTCATGTTCCTCGCTCTCGTCGGCGGTGGTTTCCTCGTGCGGCGCCAGCGCGGCCAGTAGGGACCTCGCGGGCGGCAGCCGCCGTCTGCGAAATCGCTCGTTGATCGCCTCGGCGGCGCGGTCGGGGTCAACCTAGACTTCGGCGGGTGCACCGACCCGACGCTGCGATCTTCGATGTACTCGGCCCCGGCCTTGAAGAGGCGGTTGTCGACTACGCACGGGCGAGGATGAATCTCGATCCCGCCCCGCTGGACGGAACAGCCGCGCCGGCCGAACTCGCGCGGCAGGCAGGGCGCACGATCACCCCGGATGGTGTCGGCGGGCTCGCGGCCCTGCGCGTCTTCGACGAGGTCCTGTCGCGGGCGTGCATATCGGCCGACCACCCGCGCAATCTGGCTTTCATCCCGGCTGCGCCGACACGGGCGTCGATTCTGTTCGACCTCGTCGTGGGCGCCTCGTCGATCTACGGCGGGAGCTGGCTCGAGGGCAGCGGTGCCGTCCACGCCGAGAACGAGGCGCTGCGCTGGCTGTCCGATCTGGTCGGCTTCCCGCCCAGGGCCGGTGGCACGTTCGTGCAGGGCGGCACGGTCGGGAACCTCTCGGCACTGGTCGCGGCGCGCCACGCTGCGCGTGCCCGCCGGGTGGCCCTGGGGCTGCCGCTGCCGGCCCGCTGGTGCTTCCTGTGTGGGGCCGAGGCCCATTCGTCGCTGCGGCAGGCCGCCGAGGTGATGGATGTCGATCTCGTGTTCGTCCCCGCCGACGGCGGCGGCCGGCTGACCGGGGCCGCCGTGGCCGCCGCGCTGGATGCCCACAGCCTGGACCCGGTCGAGGGCGCTGCCACCGGCCGGAACGCGCCGGGTACCGGAGTGTTCGCGGTCGTCGCGACGGCGGGGAGCACCCAGTTCGGGATCGTCGACGACATCCGCGGAATCGTCGACGCCGCGCACGCCCGGGACGTCTGGGTGCACGTCGACGGCGCCTACGGTCTTGCCGGTATCGCCTCGCCGTCCGTCCGTCACCTCTTCGCCGGGGTCGGCGCGACCGACTCCTTCATCGTCGATCCCCACAAGTGGCTGTTCGCGCCGTTCGACGCCTGCGCGCTGGTCTACCGCGATCCCGCGACGGCGCGGCTGGCGCACGCCCAGCAGGCGGGCTACCTGGAGGTCCTCGATCGGGACAGCGCCTGGAACCCGTCCGACTACCAGATCGGGCTGTCCCGGCGGGTGCGCGGCCTGCCGTTCTGGTTCTCCCTCGCCACCTACGGGACGCAGGCCTACGGACGGGCGGTGGAGCGCTGCCTCGCGACGGCCCGCGCCGCGGCGGACCTCGTGCGGGAGCTGCCCTACGCGGAACTGGTCCGCGAGCCGGAGCTGTCGATCGTCGTCCTGCGCCGGCTCGGATGGTCGCCGCCGGACTACCACCGGTGGTCCGAGTGCCTGCTGCGCAGCGGGCTGGCCTTCGTCACCCCGACCGTGCACAACGGCGAGACGGTGACCCGCTTCGCCATCGTGAACCCGCGGACGACCTCCGACGACGTCCGGCGCATCCTCGCCACCATGGCGGACGACGCCCTCCCCACCTACTGACAGCGCCACGGCACGCCCACCGACGGCGCCATGGCACGGCGGGGCGTCACGGCGGCGCCGCCGGACGTGCCGCGGGCCGGTCGCGCCGGCCGGAAAAGTGGATGGCCGGGCCCGGACTGCGTGCGTCCGGGCCCGGCCTTTCCCTGCTTCTGAACACGATCGAGGCCGACCGGGATCAGACCGGTCACATCACAGGATCAGTGAACAGTCGGACCGCAGGGAATCAGGAAACGACTGACATGCGGCTGTGGCGGCTGTGGCCGCCGCTGGCCGCGTCGCGCCGACCAGCGAAGGTCAGTACCCCACCGTGTAGCGCTTGTTGCGGAACTTCGGCTTCTCCGCCTCGTCCAGGACGGCGATGGCGAAATCCTCGTGCGAGATTCCCATGTTGCCCTGGGAGTCCATCACCGGGCGGTCGCCGGCTGTGCGGTAGGCCTCCCGGCGGCGCCCCGGGCCGAAGTTGCGCGGCGGCGGGGTGATGTACGACCACTTCACGCTGCCCTTGGCGGCGCGGAGCACATCAAGCGCGTCAGCCTGGTCCAGAGCCTCCTTGCGCTCGCCCGCGGGGAACTCCTGCGTGTCGACGATCCGCTCGCCGTCGGTGTTCTCCAGCAGCCCGCCGTTTCCGACGTGGATGACCGCGGGAGCCTTGTTCCCGAGCTTGCTCGCGACCTCGACCATCACGCGGGCGACGTTCGCGTGCTCGGGGCGGGCACACCCGGCCAGTGCGACCACGACCACGTCGGCGCCCTGCGCCTGCTGGGCGACGACGTCGCGGGACGTGACATCTCCGGTCATCGCGTTGGCCTGCCGGGGAAGGGACTTCATCTGGTTCTGGTCCTGGTCGACCGCCGTGACCTCGTGACCGCGCTTGACGGCCTCGGCGACGATGGACCGACCTACCTGACCACCGGCACCGAGAACAACGATCCTTGCCATTACTGACCTCCGGATTGCGTTGACTGAGCCACCGTGGAAATTGATCCGCTGGATGGAGTAACAGCGGCATGGTCACGGTCGTTTACCTTGCGCATCGACTATGACACGCTCCGGAGTCACTGCAACCCGAGTCTGTTTGCGATCGAAGAAGGCCTCGCCTCCCGGCGTTCTGCCGGGGTCGGCACGGTGAAGGCGGGATGCGAACCGGGGCCGGAACGGGGCCGGAACGCAGAACGCGGGGTGGACGCTGATCGCGTCGACCCCGCGTGGTGCCTGGTCTCTGGGCGGTGGAGGTGGGATTTGAACCCACGGAGGGGTTGCCCCCTCACACGCTTTCGAGGCGTGCGCCCTCGGCCACTAGGCGACTCCACCGCGGGCTAGCTTACGCGACGCCGTCCCGGTCCGGTCGGCCGGGGGGTCGGTGTCCGGTTCGCGGGGCAGATCAGCCGTCCGTCAGCCGTCGGTCAGTCCCGCGACGGCGGGTCGGCCGCGCCCGCTGTCGCCGCGGGCGGGACGGGAGCGCCGGGCGCCGAAGAAGTCGGCCAGCTGCTCCGAGCACTCCTGCCCGCGGACACCGGAGATGACCTCGGGACGGTGGTTCAGCCGCCGGTCGCGGACGACGTCCCACAACGAGCCCACGGCGCCGGCCTTCTCGTCGACGGCGCCGTACACGAGCCGGTCGATCCGGGCGAGCACCAGCGCCCCCGCACACATCGTGCACGGTTCCAGGGTCACGACGAGCGTCGTCCCATCCAGGCGCCAGGAGCCCAGCGCGCCCGCCGCGGCCCGCAGCGCGATCACCTCCGCGTGTGCGGTCGGATCGCCACCGGCCTCCCGGGCGTTGTGCCCGCGGCCCAGCACCCGGCCGTCAGCGGCCACGACGACGGCGCCGACCGGCACGTCACCGGCGGCCTCGGCCCGCGCGGCCTCGGCCAGCGCGAGACCCATGGCCTCGCGGTACCCGTCCGCCGCCAGTGGCACCGGCCCGTCGTCAGCCACGGACGTCGTCGAAGATCTCCCCTGCGCCGGCCCGCTCACTGACCGCACTGATCACATCGGCGGGCAGCATGCCCTCCTCGGCGATCAGCTCGAGCAGCGCCTCCGTGGGTGTCCCCAGATCCGCGAGGAGGTCCAGGTCACCGACCGGTGAGGCCTGCCCGACCGGTGCCTCGTCGTCCGAGTCGTCATCGAGCCCGGCCATCGAGGGCAGGGCGTCGGCGAACAGCCGCTCGGCATGGTCGGAGGTGAGCAGCACGCGCCGGTCCGAAAGGAAGACCTTCGGGTCGGGATCACGCGCGGTGATCCGCACGATGGCGAGATACTCGTCGTCCTCCTCGACGAACGCGATGACCGTCCCCGAGGAGAGGTCGTGCATCGCGTCGACGAGCGAGTCGAGATCCTCCATGTCGGCGATGTCGAGGTCGTGGGCCGTCCATCGCCCGGCGTTCTGGGCGATCGCTATCCCCTTGGTGCTCACAGTTCGTCCTCACGTCCCTTCCCGCCGGGCCTGCGTCGGTCCTCAGGCAATCTGCGCTCCTGCCGACCCGGGGTGCTGCCGTGTCCCTTCTGTGATTCTCACCTTCGAGCGTCCTACTCATCCATCAGGGGCCGGGCATGCCTACTCGAGAGTGCTCCACCCCACCGGCGGGCGCCCGGGGAGCGGCCGGGGAGCGGCGCACCCCTCGGCGCCATCCCGCCTGCGGCGGCGCTCCCGTGCCGGCGCGGCCGGGACACCGTGGGGCAGGGCGCGAACGGACAGGACACGAGAGCGGCACAGTGGGGCACGAGAAGGACACAGTGGGGCACGAGAAGGGTGCCGCGGGGCGCGGCGGCGGGCTGCGGTGGGCGGCGGCGGCGGGAGCGACCGGCGCGAACCGGCACACAGCGCGGGGCACGCATCACACCCGTGCGGGCTCATGGCACTCTGAGACGCGATGATGACACGCCTGCCACGCCGGATCTCCGCCCGCACGCGGTTCGCGCTCGCCGCCGAGCGGCTGGCCTCGGAGACATCCCGCCGCCTGGGCCGCGGCTCGGGTGAGATGATCGGCGGAAAGATCGCCCTGCGGATCTCTCCGGACGCACTGGCCGAGGTCGGTACGAACCGCCCCACCGCCTGCGTCTCGGCCACCAACGGCAAGACGACGACGACCCGGCTGCTGGCCCGCGCGCTCGGCACCCTGGGCCCGGTGAAGTCGAACAGCGGCGGCGCGAACATGGCGCCGGGCGTTCTGGCGGCCATGTCCAGGCCGCCGTATGACAGCCCCGCCGCCCTGGAGGTCGACGAGATCTGGCTGCCCCGGGTGGCCAGGGCGATCGTGCCGCGGGTGGTGCTCCTGCTCAACATCTCGCGCGACCAGCTCGACCGGTCGAACGAGACCCGCCGCATCGCCGCGCTCTGGCGTGAGCTGGGCGCCGACCTGCACGACACGGTCGTCGTGGCGAACGTGGATGATCCGCTCGTGGCCTGGGCGGCCATGACCTGGTCGCGCCAGGTCTGGGTCGCCGCCGGCCAGAACTGGACCGCCGACGCGATGGTCTGCCCGCAGTGCGCGCGCCTGCTGCACCGCAACACCTCCGGCTGGTGGTGCGAGTGCGGCCTGGCCCGGCCGGAGCCGATCGTGTCAGTGGCCGGGCTCGACGAGCTGATGTGGTTCGGCCGTCGCATTCCGGCGCGCATCGACCTTCCCGGGCGGGTCAACCTGGCCAACGCGGCCATGGCGGCCGCGGCCGCCCGTGAGTTCGGGGTCGAGGTGGAGGACGCGCTGGCCGCCATGCGGGGCATCGGCGACGTCCAGGGGCGTTACCAGGAGGTGCCACTCGGCCCGGACGGGAAGCGGGCCCGCCTGCTGCTGGCGAAGAACCCGGCTGGCTGGGTGGAGATGATGGAGCTGCTGAACTCCAGCCCGCCGCGGCCGGTTGTGATCGACTTCAACTCGCAGACGGCGGACGGCCGTGACCCGTCCTGGATCTGGGACGTGCCCTTCGAGCGGCTCTCCGGCCGCCAGGTGCTGGTCACCGGGGGTCGCAAGGAGGACATGAGCGTGCGCCTGGCCTATGCCGAGGTACCCCACACCGTCCACGCCGACGCCGAGGCCGCCGCCGCGGCGGCGAACGACAAGGGTGTGGATGTCGTGGCGAACTACACCGCGTTCCGTGACCTGCTCGTCCGGACCACCCGGTGATCCGCCAGTCGGCGACCCGGATCGCCCTGATCTACCCGGAGCTGCTCGGCACCTACGGTGACGGCGGGAACGCGACCGTCCTGGCCCAGCGGCTGCGCTGGCGCGGCCTGCACGCCGAGATCGTCGAGGTGCCGGCCGGCGAGGTGGTGCCGGCCGAATGCGACATCTACCTGCTGGGCGGCGGTGAGGACGAGCCGCAGGTGCTGGCCGCGGACGGCATGCGCCGCAACCGGTCCCTGGCGCGGGCGGTCTCGGGCGGTGCGGCCGTGCTGGCGGTGTGCGCCGGGTACCAGGTGATCGGCGCCACCTTCCCAGCCGGTGACGGGCGGATCCACGAGGGCGTTCACCTGATCGACGTCGAGACCCGCCGCTCCTTCGAGCCGCCGGACGCCCCGCTGCCGCCCCGGGCGGTCGGCGACATCGTGGTGGAGCCGGGTCCGGAGCTCGGGCTGCCGACACTGTACGGGTACGAGAACCACGGCGGGCGGACCCGCCCGCTGCCCGGCTTCCGCGGGATCCCGCTCGGGACGGTGCGCCTCGGCGTCGGGGACGGCACCCCGGCCCGCACCGATGGTGTGGTCGACCGCAAGGTCATCGGCACCTACCTGCACGGGCCGGTGCTGGCCCAGAATCCGGCCTTGGCCGACCTGCTGCTGAGCTGGGTGCACGGCCCGCTGGCGCCGCTGGACGGCCCGCGTGAGGTCGGAGTTCTCCGGGCGGCCAGGGCCCGCGCGCTCGCGGCCACGTGACCGGCGACGGGACCTGATACCGCGCCGCTCGGCGTCGTCCTGACCGGGTCTGCCGGGACGCGCTGAGCGGAATCCGGCGATTTCCGGAGGCGCGGTGTGGTTCGGTTGGATCGTGGCGTCGAATCCCCTTGCCGGTTGGTGGGGCAAGAACAAGAAGAATGTGATCATTGTCGGAGTCGCACTGGTTGCCGTGTGGTGGCTGGTGGCGGGCCGAGGTCGACCCGAGGTCGAGCAGGTCGACATCCCGGACGACTATCCGTCGGCCGGCCGGGAGCTACGTGTTCAGGCACCGTCCGACCCCGATGAGCCGCTGCCCCTGGTCATCATCCTGCACGACGACAATGCGGACGCGAAGTCGCTGGAAGAGGCGAGCGACGCGTCCTCGCTGGCCAGTCGCCGGGATTTCGCGCTCGCCTTCCCGGAGGCGGTCGCGGGAACCTGGCGACTGGACGACCCGAATGGCCCGGATCTGCAGTACCTGCGTGACGTCGTACGTTTCATGGACGAGGAACGCACCGATGTCGACCTTGACCGGGTGTACGTCTGGGGTATCGGCGAGGGTGCCCGGTTGGCCCTGCTCGCTGCCTGCGGACCGGGTGATCCGGTGTATGCCGGGGTCGGGGTCGTGGGGCAGTTCGAGACGGAGCCTGGTCCGACCTGTGATGCAGTGACCCCGCATGGCCGGGTCGCGGAGACCGCGTGGGACGATGACGTGACGGACGCCCTCTGGGACTTCTCCCATGACAAGCGGCGGCGTTCGGCGTGACGCCCCGGCGCCCCAGGCGCGGCGGTGTGGACGGCGCCAGCTTCCGGTGTTGTGACCAGGCCCGGTGCCGCCCCTGGCGGGTGGAGCTGGTGCGGCGGCAGGAACTAGACGATTTGCGTTAGTTGCAAAGAACTAGTCATTTCCGTCCTCGGACCGCCGAACGTGTGTCGGCGGGGCCCCTAGTAGTCAGTTCGGCTCTTGCGCCCGCTGCCGGCGGCTGATCCGCCGCCCCGCTCGCGGGAGATCGGAGCTCCTGTCAGCAGGATGCTGGGGGTTCCGTGCCCCGGCCGCAGCCCCCTCGCGAGGGGGCTGCGGCCGGGGCCGGTGCGGTCTGTCGGCGTCGCCGGGAGGGGGTTAACGGCCCCGACAGACCCAGAGGTGGCCGGATGGCTGGCCGGAGAGTCCGCTGGCCGCCCGGTCCGATGGGGGGGGGATCGGGACGAGCGGCCAGCGGAGTCCGGGGCCTTCCGGCCGGACGGACGTCAGATGGGGGGGGATCTGACGTCCGTCCGGCCGGAAGGATCTCGGTGGTGCTCCGGTGTGGTGCTGGTGGTTCCAGCTTCGAGCTGTAGGGCGTTCGTTGATGCCCGATGGTCGCATTCTGGACGGTTTCCGCCCCATCTACACCGCTTATGCCGAAGTAGAATGATGTCGCAACGGCCTACCGGCCTGGGATCCACAGCTCGCCTGAGGCAGGCGTTTCCCAAGGCCGCAGGCGTTGTGACGAACTCAGGCATGGCGGAGCGATCGCGGGGCTACGCCGGTCCGGTACAGGGGACCTGTCGACGGGTCTGGTTGGTGCGCCGTCCAGCGGTGTGCGGTCTGGAGCCGCGCATGGTCTGGTGCCCGCCGGGTCGGAGTCGATCCCGACAACCCCGACCCGGCGGCGGAGCCGTGCGCGACCGGAGGGGGAGATCGCGCGGCGGCTCGTTCCGGGAACAGGGTTGCCAGTGCTACTGGCCACCCCGTCAACGGTTCGTACGGGCTCTCAGAGGAAGAGTGACGGGCCCAGGGCTGTGCCGTGGACCGCGGCTCACGTCCGCGTCAGGGGATGCGACCGACCAGGTACGAGGTCGTGTAGATCGTCTGCAGCTTGACGACATCACCGCTGCGGGGCGCGACCCACATCTTGCCATCGCCGGCGTAGATGCCGACGTGGTAGATGTTGCCCGGGCTGCCGAAGAAAATCAGGTCGCCGGGCGCCTTGTTGTACTGGGAGATGCGCGTGGTGGCCGCGTACTGCTGGTCTGTCGTGCGCGGCAGGTTCTTGCCGAGCTGCCGGTAGACGTACTGCACGAGCCCGGAGCAGTCGAAGGAGCTCGGGCCCTCGGCGCCGTAGACGTAGGGTTTGCCGGCGTGTAGCGAGGCCAGGTAGACGGCCTTCTCGCCGATGGAGCTGGCCGGCAGGTTGACGTTGACCGTGGGAGTGTCCACGCTCACGGCCGGGCGGTCCGCGCGGCGGGAGGCCTGCGGCGGCGGCGGTGTCGGCCGGACGGTCAGCGTCGCGTCGTTCTCGGAGTGGGCGGACTGCAGAGCGTCCGAACCGTCGAAGACCGCGGTGACGTTCGTGGTGGTCAGCACCCGGGCGGTGTACGAGGCGAAGCCGCGGTCGTCCGTGGTGAGGTGCAGGAAGGTCGCCCACCCGGTGGGGAGCTTGACCTGAACCTTGATGAGCTGGTCGGCCAGCGGAGCGTCGTTCTGCTCGTTGTACAGCGAGAAACCGATGTTGACCGGCTCGTTCGCGTTGACCGTGAGCTCGGGGGTGGTCACCCGCAGGCCGACATCGATCTTCGAGGAGAGCGTCGGAGCGGAGATGTCCGTGGTCGCGTCGAGGACGGTACCCGTGCTGCCGCCGGTCGTGGTCGCTGCCTGGATGGCCCCGTCGACTGCCAGCCGCGAGCCGATCTGGGTCGCGAGGGTCATCGGGGCGGTGTTCGTGCCCTCGTCGAAAGCGGCATCCGCGTTGATGTCGGTAGCGCAACCGGCGAGTGCTACGCCGGAGACCGCGACGGTTCCCGTGGTGACGGCTGCAACCGTTCGGGCTCTGGCCCTGGCTCGACTCGACGCCGAGGGGGCGGACGGCGCACGGTGGCGACCGCGGCCTTCCTGCTGCCGGCGTCTCTCAGTATCAAGCTGCACGCTTTGCGCAGACAACGTTGCGTTCCTTCCCGTACGCCTGCGAGGTGAGCTGTCGGGTTCGGGCTGGGCTGCCCGGTCCGTCGCGCGACCTTCACACGATGGACTTCACCCCTAGACCCGCACCACTTCTTGGTGCCGGTCGGTGGAGGTGGGTCCCCCGCTCCTGCCCGAGGTGACGACTCGGAGGGGACACCGGGGCCGCGGGCAGGATTCGGCGTTCGGCCCGGTGTTGTCGTGACGTCGCAAGCGAGACTAGTCCACACGGATGGTGTGGGTAAACACTAGTCCCCCCCAACTACGTCGAGTGCGCAGAGAAGGGCCCCTTGTGGAGCCGCATAAGCCCAGGTCAGAGGGGGTGCTGAGCTTCCCGTCACGTTTTCGGGCGGCCACACGAGGATCACGGACGAACACGTTAGGTGACGAGGTTTTCCCGGTTTGCGGGGCCGCGGCGAGGCGTTCGGCAAGCGTCCTTCAGGGCTGAGCGAGGGGCTGCGCGAGGCTGCTCCGGCCGGCTCGCCGGGCTGTCGGGGGTCATCGGGGGATCCGCCGGAGCGCTGATCCGCCCTGGCCGGCTCGGGAGTCCGCGGCCCGTGCCGCCGTCGCTCACTGGCACGTCGGTGCCTGTGTCATGCCAGTTCCGCCTGATGCCGGCTGTTCCTGTTCCTGAGCCGAGCCGAGCCGAGCCGCGCCGCGCTGGTGCGCGGGGCGCGGATGGCCGCTGCGCGCGGGCCGCTCGGAGGTCACGGACGGCCCGGAAAGTCGCTGCACGCGAAGGGCCGGCGAATGTCCATCTGCCACAAGGCCACGGAGAGCGAGACGGCTTAAGGCCGGTCCCGGACGCCGACGCCGGACGCATCCCGGTCGACGGGGTCGGCCAACGTAATCTCGTCAGCGCAATCCGGTCAGCACAGCGTTGTTGGTGCAACTGGCCGGCGCAGCCTGTCAGTGTGGGCTGGTCAGCGGGGCCGACTCTGACGGCGGCTCAGAAAACCGGAGTTGTCGAGGACCTGCAGCTCAACCTCGAGCTGGCGCACCTCGGGGAGCAGCGTCCGGTGGCTGCCGTGCAGGGCCTCTACGGCCGCCCGGGCATGTTCGGCCAGGTCATCCAACGCCTGCTGGCGCTGGCGCATGCGGGCGCGCTCCTCCTGCAGGGTCCGGACGGTGTCCTCCTGCCACTGCCGCGTGCGGAGAATGTGTTCTCCGGCGTCAGCAGCCTGGCGCTCGGCGTCCTCCAGGCGGTTCAGCAGCGCGTCCAGCGCCTCCAGGCGACTGGCGAGCTCGGCCATCAGGTCGCCGCGGCCGGGAAGGATGGAGATCTCGTGGTGCCTGGGGTACGGCTGCTGCGTCATGCTCGGCTCCGGATGCTGGTGACCGTGCCGGACCGGCCTGCAGGCGCCGCGCTGCCGGCGTAGGGGAGCTGGGAGGAGCACCACCGCGCCGCTCGCGACCGTCGCCGAAGTTCCGACACGGTTGGTTACGTTAGTCGACGCACAGGCCTTTCGGCATGTTCTCGGCCGGATCCGGCCGACCGCCAACGGAAGGCGACCGGAACGGGTACCGCCGGGCGGGTGTCGACCAACGGATGCCCCCGGGCGCGCCGGATCGACCCGGATCGGCATGGGTACGGACGACTGTCGAACTCCCGGTCCACAACAACCGATCTTGGGGTCGCCCGGTGGCGGGTGCCGGGTCGACGATGGTCATCGCTGACGCGCGCGGATTCACTTCGGCCTGAGAACTACGTTGGGTGACGGTCACCGATGGTCCGAATCTTGTCCCGGACGGGCGCGGTGTCACGTTTTCCGCGAGCTGCGATGTGCTCGATCGGCCACCAGCGGTGATGGCGCCATCCCGGCCGGAGCGCGGTTCGGCCGGGGTGCCGAAAAAAGGAAGTGGAATCGCGGAGATCGCGTGAATCATATTCCGTAGTTCGATCCAGATGACCGCCGCAGAGCATCCGCCGATATATCCGCAGTCGGGCCGCGGTCGGCTCCACCCGCGTGTACGGCGCCGATCGACGGACCGCCGAGATGAATCTCCGTGCTACGCCCGCTTCGGTTCCGTTAGGACCGGCCGGGCCGGGCCTAATCGCTGGCCACAATGGCCCGGCGGGCCCGCGCCGCCTTTGGCCGCACCGCGGCGGTACCTGTCGACCGTGCCTGCGCGGGGCAGTCGCGCCGGCACGGAACTGGCCGGAGTGAGCGATGATCTCGCCTTGCCGGGCCATCCGCGCCGAGCCCCTCGCCCAGGGCATCGGTCTCGCTCGGTGACCATGGGTGCTCCCGCTGTCCGTCCGGGTCGATGGGTCGCCGGCGCCCGGCAGCTCGGAGCGGCCAGGCGTCCCGCGGCTCGCGGGACAAGGGATCGTCGATCGTTCTGCGTCGTATGGTGATCGCATGGTGGCCACCGCGGACGACGCACCGGACGTCCCAGGCTCGCCGGGCGCGGGTGCGCCAGATGGTGGCCGTACGGACAGCGGATCGGCAGGATCCGGGTCCGGCACCGGCACCGGCGGTCGGGAGACCGCGGGCCCGCCGGCCGTGGTGGAGCTCGACGCGCCGATCACCGCCGTGGTCGTGTACCCCACCGCCGCTCGGGTGACGCGGCGCGGCCAGCTCGACGCAGCTGCGCACGCCGCGCGTCCGGCAACAGTCTCGGCAGCTGGCTCGCCGGACGCGGGCCCGGCGGTGGCCCGGGTGGAAGTGGCCGTCCACGGGCTGCCGCTCGGTCTCGACGAGGACTCGGTGCGGGTAGGCGGTACGGGTCCGGCCCGGGTGCTGGGGGTCCGGGTGGTGTCGCAGGCGCGGGCGGTGCCTGATGCCGGCGCGCTTGCTGATCTGCGGGCTCGACAGGACGAGCTGCGCGCCCTCCTGGCGGAGATCGCCGACGGCGACGAGACCGAGCGCGCCCGCCGCTCCTTCCTGGATGTGGCGGCGCGGGTGGGCGCCGGCGCACTCGCCCGCGGCTGGTCCGCTGGTAGCGCGGCGGCGGCCGGTGACGCCCGGGCTGGTGCCGGGGCGGGGGGCGCCGATGCGGCGGCACAACTCCTTCTGGTCGGAGATGCCCTCGCCGCGCAGATCGCCGCGGTGCACACGCGCCGCCGGGCTCTTTCCGAGCAGCGTGACCGCGCGGAGAGAGAGCTCTCGGCGATCGGCAGGATGATCGAGGCCCGCCGGGCGCAGCCGGCTCCCGACACCCGCACGATCGTCGTCGACCTGGAACTGCCCGCGGTCACGACAACCCCGGGACGGGCGTATCCGCCGTCCGGGGCGGAGCCCGCCGCCGCGGCGGACGCGATGGCGGTCACGGCGGCGGAGGCGAGGGAGGCCGGGGAGGCCGGGGAGCTGGAGGTCTCCTACCTGGTCAGGTCGGCCTCCTGGACGTCGGGCTATGACGCCCGTCTGGAGGGCGAGCGGGTGACCCTCACCTGGTTCGCGATGATCAGTCAGCGGACGGGGGAGGACTGGCCGGCCGCCGACCTGCGGCTGTCCACCGCGCGCCCCGCCGGCGGGGCCGATCTGCCCGAGCTGGTCCCGCAGTTCGTCGATCTCCGCCGCCCGAAGCCGGATCACTACCCGCGAGCGAGGGGTGCGGCGCCGGGCGGCGCGCCCGAGCCCGCCGGCTGGGATGCTGCCGAGGCGGCGGCGGGCATGCCCGCCGCGCCGATGGCGGCCCGCCCGGTGGCGCTGGCCGCACCCATCTCCACAGCGCAGGCGACGATGGAGTCCGCGGGGGCCGCGTCGACGTACCGCCCGCCCCGCCCGGTGGCGGTGCCCGCGGATGGCGACCCGCACCGCGCGACCGTCGCCGTGCTGGTGCTCGACGCGGTGCTCGACCATGTCACCGCCCCGAAGCTCGCCGCCGAGGCGCATCTGCGGGCTGCGGTCGTCAACACGTCCCCGCACACGCTGCCGGCGGGGAAGGTGTCGGTGTTCCACGGCCAGGAGTTCGTCGGCACCGCCCGGCTCGACCTCGTCCCGCCCGGCGGGGAGATGGAACTGCGGCTCGGCGTCGACGACCGGGTCCAGGTCGAGCGAGAGCTGGTCCGCCGCGTGACCGGCCGGCGCATGGTCGGCAACACCCGGCGGACGGATGTCGGCTACCGCATCGCGGTCACGAACCGGGCGCCGCTGCGTGCCCGGGTGACGGTGCGCGACCAGGTGCCGGTGTCCCGGCACGAGAGCATCGCGGTCCGGGACGTGGTGACCGAGCCGGCAGCGGACGAGCACACCGACCTGGGGCTGTTGACCTGGCAGGTGGAGCTCGAGCCGGGCGCCAGCCGTGAGATCGGGCTGTCCTACCGGCTCGAGCACCCGCGTGGCGCCGAACTCACCGGCTGGGGCGACTGACCCGCCCGTGGGGCGTGGTTCCGAGGTCTGCCCGGTGTGCGGGGTGTCCGCACGGTGTGGATGCGGGCGGGTACGGGCCGGCGTAACGTGGGTTGCGGGAGGCGGTCATGACCGGTGTGGAGACAACGACCAGCTCTTCTCTCGCCAGTCTGGTGCACGCCGCGCACCGTGACATCGGCCGTCTGTTCGATCTCGCCGGCGGTGACTTCGCCGGCATTGATGACTTTGCTGGCGTCGATGACTTTGCTGGCCTTGATGACTTTGCTGGCCTTGATGGTCCCGCTGGCGTCGCTGGTCTCGACGGCGCCGGCAGGCGCGAGGGGCGTGGTCGCGGCGGGGAGGCCCGGGCGGCGGACCCGCGGCTGACCCTGCACGCGAGTGATGCCGCGGTCGCCGCGTTCAGCGCGCACCTCAGCGTCATGGAGGACGTCGTCTATCCGGCCGCGGCCGTGGTCGTCCCGGACGGGCGCGCCCGCGCCGCGGCACTGCGTGGCACGGCCCGAGAGGCGGCGGCGGTGATGCGCGGCCTCCAGCAGTACGTGCAGGGTGATCGGTACCACCCGCGGCGCGGCCCGTCCGGGCTGCGAGACGATCTTGCCGAGCTGGCCCGGGCGCATTCCCTCGTGGAGGATCGACTGCTGTGCGACCTGGAGGCACAGCTGGATGCGGCGCGGCTGCGCCGGCTCCGCGAGAACGTCGAGCGGGGGATGCGGCGGGCGCCGACCCGGCCGCACCCGCACCTCGGCCACGGCGCCGGCCGGCGCAGCCGGCTCGCCGCCCGACTGGCCGGGCGATGGGATCATGTGCTGGACATCGTGGACGCCCGTGTGGTGGCGGGCCGCCCGGTCCGCGCGCCGGCCCCGGCCGGTCTGTGGGGCTGGTATCTGCTGGGCCGGCCGACGAGTGACGAGATCGCGCCTGGTCACGACCATCCGGCGAGGTGACTGCCATCATACTGTGACAAGGCGGACCTGAGATCCTGCGGCCCGCATGGTCTCTGCCGGGGCATTTCGATGCTCCGGCGTTTGTTCGCCGCCGCTTTCGTGCCATGCTGCGAAGTCTCTGGGCGGGCTGGTGGCCCACCCGTGAGCGGTGGCGCCGGCTCGCGTGTGATCCGGTGCCCTGTGCCCCGTCGCTGTAACCCCCTGCCGAGGAGATGTGACCGGAAGCGAGATTCCCGCCATGCGGCTGTCGATGGCCGCTATGGACAGCGCGGGTGCGGTGGCAGGTGTGGGTGGTGCGGAGGGTGTTCGGTGGCCCCTCCTCCTGGTCGAGGATGACGACGCCGACGCCTATCTGGTGTCGGAGCTGCTCGACGAGGTGTCCGCCCCCGTTGATCTGACGCGCGTGCGGACGGTCGCGGAGGCCGTTCTGCAGGCGCGGCACGCTTCCTGCATCCTGCTGGACCTCGGCCTCCCCGACAGCGCGGGTCTGTCGGCGTTGCGCCGGCTGTTGTCCATCGACGGCGGCGCTCCCGTCGTCGTCCTGACCGGTCTGGTGGACGAGTACCGCGGCGCTGAGGCCGTCGCCGCCGGTGCCCAGGACTACCTGGTCAAAGGTCAGGTCGACGGTCGCGATCTGGTCCGTGCGGTGCGGTACGCGATCGAGCGCGAGCGGGCCGACACCGCGGCCCGGGCGCTGCGCGAGTCCGAGCTGCGGGCGGAGGAGAAGGCCCGGCTGGAGCGGGGCCTGCTGCCCCGCCCGCTGATGGACGACCCGACGATGGACCACCGGACCCGTTACCGGCCCGGGCACCGCCAGGCCCTGCTCGGCGGCGACTTCTACGACATGGTGTCCACCGCGGACGGGACGGTCCGCGTGCTGCTCGGTGACGTCTGCGGGCACGGGCCGGACGAGGCCGCGCTCGGGGTCAGTCTGCGCATCGCCTGGCGGACACTCGTCCTGGCCGGGGTGCCGGACCCCGCCCGGCTCGGCTTCCTGCAGCAGGTGCTGGTGAGCGAGCGGGAGCACGACGAGATCTTCGCCACCGTCTGCGAGCTGGCGATAGCGCCGGATCGCCGTAGCCTGCGCATGGTTCTGGCCGGCCACCCGCCGCCCGCGCTGCTTTCGCCGAGCACCATGGCCCTGCGTGGTGATGTGGTCGGTCCCGCGCTGGGCATCCTCGACGATGTGGTGAGCGACGAGGTGACGGTGGAGCTCGGCGAGAACTGGGCCCTGCTGCTGGCGACGGACGGCCTGCTCGAGGGTCGGGACGGTCCGGGCGGCGAGCCCCTGGGCTGGGAGGGGGTGCTGCCCGAGGTGGCTGATCTGTGGCCTGACTGCGGCCCGGACGGGCTGCTCGACGCGCTCATCGACCGGGTCGAGGAGCGCAACGGCGGCCCGCTCACCGACGACGTGGCCCTGCTGCTGGTGCTGCGCGGGCGGCAGATGTGAGCGACGCCGCCGAGCGCCGGGACGACCGCTCCGTGCTCGCGGCGATGCGCGGCTGGCGGCTGCGCCGGCGCCTCGCGGCGGTCTACTCCGTGCTGTCGGTGGTCCTGCTGTTGGCCTCGGGGGTGATCGCCTGGTCCATGGTGCGGCTGGACGACGCCATCCACGTCCGCAGCGACGTCCTGGCGCCCATCCAGGTCAGCACGGTCCGGCTTGTCGCCAGCCTCGTCGACCAGGAGACGGGGATGCGCGGCTACCTCCTGCAGGCCGACGACTCGTTCCTCCAGCCGTACGAGGTGGGCCGCGCGGCGGAGACGGAGCTGCGCGCCAGCCTCGCCACCCGGGTCGCCGGGCAGCCGGTCCTGCAGCGCCGGCTTGACGTCCTGCAGCAGCGCATCGATCAGTGGCACCGCGACTACGCCGACCCGGCCATCGCCGCGGTCCGTGCCGGCGGTACCGACGCGTCGACCCTGCGCGACCCCGTCCTGGGCAAGGCAAGCTTCGACGCGGTGCGCCTCGCCGGCACCGACCTCGACGCCGCCGTCCGCGTCGCCGCCCTGCGGGCCCGGGACAACGTGACCGGCGCGGTGCGCACCCTGGTCATCTCGCTCGTGGTGGCGGCGGTGGCGCTCATCGTGCTGCTGGTCCTGATCTTCCGGGCGCTGCGGGTGTGGGTGACCCGCCCGCTCGGCGCGGTCGGGAGCGACGTGCGCCGGGTGGCTGGCGGTGACCTGGAACATGTGATCGCCAACACCGGCCCGCCGGACATCGAGGCACTGGTGTCGGATGTCGAGCTGATGCGGCTGCAGCTGCTCGGTGAGCTCGGCGTGGCCCGCAGCGCGCGGGCGTCGATCGAGTCGCAGGCGGAGATCCTGCGCCGCTCCAACCGCGACCTGGAGCAGTTCGCCTACGTCGCGTCGCACGACCTGCAGGAACCGCTGCGCAAGGTCGCGAGCTTCTGCCAGCTGCTGGAGCGGCGCTACGGCAACCAGCTGGACGAGCGCGGCACCCAGTACATCCACTTCGCGGTCGACGGCGCGAAGCGCATGCAGAAGCTCATCAACGACCTGCTGACCTTCTCCCGGGTCGGCCGCACCACCGAGACGTTCGTGGACGTCGACCTCGCGGAGGTCGTCCAGCGGACCGAGACGACGCTGTCGATCGCGCTGGAGAACAGCGGTGGTGAGGTGGTCGCCGCGGAGCTGCCGACGGTCCCCGGCGACCCGGTGCTACTCACCCAGCTGTTCCAGAACCTGATCGGGAACGCGGTGAAGTTCCACGGCGAGCAGCCCCCGCGGGTGCGGATCGAGGCGGTGGAGCGCGACACCGAGTGGGAACTGTCCTGCGCGGACAACGGCATCGGCATCGAGCCGGAGTACGCCGACAAGATCTTCGTCATCTTCCAGCGCCTGCACGGCCGGGACGCCTACGAGGGAACCGGCATCGGCCTCGCACTGTGCCGCAAAATCGTCGAGTTCCACGGGGGCCGCATCTGGCTCGACGGTACGGTGAGGACCGGAACCACCTTCCGCTGGACGTTGCCCAAGCAGCGTGCCGTGGCGCTGCCGTCCGACCTGGGCCTGCACCACGGCCCGCCGGTGATCCTGGCGCCGGCCCAGCCCGGTGCGCGCAGCGGCTCGCCCACCGCACCGTCGACATCAGGAGGTCCGGCGTGACCCACCCCATAGTCCCGGTCGAGGTCCTGCTGGTCGAGGACGATCCCGGTGATGTCCTGATGACGCGTGAGGCGTTCGAGGACCACAAGCTCAAGAACAACCTGAACGTGGTCAGCGACGGCGTGGAGGCGCTCGCCTACCTGCGGGGGGAGAAGCCCTACGTCGGCGCGGCCCGGCCGGATCTCATTCTGCTCGACCTCAACCTCCCGCGCCGTGACGGTCGGGAGGTGCTCGCGGAGGTCAAGGCGGACGAGCAGCTGCGGCGGATCCCGATCGTCGTCCTCACCACCTCCGAGGCGGAGGAGGACGTGCTGCGCAGCTATGACCTGCACGCCAACGCCTACATCACCAAGCCCGTGGACTTCGAGCGGTTCGTGGCGGTCGTCCGCCAGATCGACGACTTCTTCATCACGGTCGCCCGGCTCCCCGCCCAGTAGCCCGCCGGCTCCCCACGCGGCCACGACCCGGTGCCCGCGGGCGGCTGGGACGTCCCGTAGCAGGCCCGGAACGCTGTGGTATCGGGGTGACCCGGTCAGGCGGCGCACCGCGCCCGGCGGAGATCCGAAAAGCCGCCCCTCCCGGAGGCATGGCCTACAGTCACTCCATGGCTGCTGGGCGCGCAAGAGTGAGGCGGGAGATACTCGCGGATCTTCTCCGTGAACTCGGGCCGGCGAGCCCCACCCTGTGCACGGGGTGGACGGCGCACGACCTCGCTGCCCACCTCGTCACCCGCGAGCGGGTGCTGTGGGCCGGGCCTGGTCTGGTCATGGGCGCCCTGCACGGAATCACCGAACGCGCCGAGCGCGCCACGATGCGTGCCCACACGTACCCCGAGCTGGTGGAGATGTTCCGGGCGGGGCCGCCGCGGTGGCATCCGACCCGGTTCGCCGCCGTCGACGACGCCGCCAACCTGATCGAGTTCTACGTCCACACCGAGGACCTGCGCAGAGCCGCGCCCGACGGACCGGACGGGGGCCTCGCCGGTGGCAGCGCCGGGACTGTCTGGAATGCGGCGGAGAGCGACGCCGCCCCCGACCGGAACGCCATGTGGGCGTCGCTGCGCCTGATTGGCCTCGCGGGCTTCCGTCAGAGCGCGATCGGGGTGGTCGCCGAGCGCACCGATGCCCCGGGCCGGCTCACTCTGCGTCGCCGTGAGCCGGTGGTGGAGATCGTGGGACCGCCCGAAGAGCTCCTGCTGTACGCCTTCGGGCGGCGGGCTGCCGCCCGGGTCGAGCTACGCGGCGATCCCGAGGCCGTCGAGACGCTGGTCGGGGCTCCATCCGGAGTGTGAGCACGGGGGTCCGGTTTCGAGGCCTGGGCACGGCCGGCGCCCGCGGCTTGCGAAGCTTGCCGGGTGCCTGTCCATCGCCGCGCCGCGCGCGTCATCCTGCTTGATCCGCAGGACGCCGTCCTGCTCATCCGATCCCATGACCCGGACCTGGCCGCCGGCCCGGCCTGGTGGCATGTGCCGGGCGGTGGTCTCGACCCCGGCGAGGCACCCGCGGACGCCGCGGCCCGCGAGGTCGCGGAGGAGATCGGCCTGCGCATCGCCAATGTGGGTCCCTGCGTCGCCACCCGGACGACCCACTTCACCTTCCTCGGCACGGACTACGAGCAGGAGGAGTGGTACTACGTCGTTCGCCTGCCGGGCCGGGTCGAGGTCAGCGACGCGGACTGGAGCGATGTCGAGCGACGCTCAACCCTCGGCTGGCGCTGGTGGTCGCTGCCGGCGCTGCGGCTGACGGACGAGATCGTCTACCCCGGGAACCTGCCGGCCCTGATCGGCTCCTGGCTGGCGGCCGGGACACCCGACCAGCCCCACCGCCTGGAGCCCTGACGCATGGACCCCCGACACGGCGAGCGGGTCCCGGCGCCGTGTTCCGGTGCCGGGACCCGCTCGACTGCTGGACCTGCAGTGCTGCCGGACCCGCCGTCCTACCAGAGGGAGGCGTAGACCCCCGCGGAGTTCGGGTTCTCGTTCGGGCTGACCAGGGACGAGTGGACGTTGCCGGCCCGGGAGTCGTTGAAGTACGTCTCGTAGGCCAGGACGTCGGCGTTCGCCCGGAAGGTCTCGTACATCTTCTGGATGTAGACCGGGTTGTCCCCGCCGGCCTGCCCGGCCCGGCCCGCCTCGGTGTCCGACCGCCCGACCAGGCCCCACTCGGGCACGGAGAACTGCTTGCCGTGGTCGCGCGCGAACCTGATCGCCGAGCACAGGCCGACCGGTTTGCCGCACTGCTTGTCGAACTCGGCTGGGCTGGTGCTGGCGGGCCACTGGTCGTAGGTGTCAACGCCGATGATGTCCACGTACTCGTCGCCCGGGTAGGCCTCCCACGGGCTGGTGCTGTGCGCGTTCAGCGCCCAGTCGAACCGTGCCTGCGGGTTCGTGGACCGAACCGCGGACACCACCTGGCGGAAGCAGCTCGCGTACGCGCCAGGATTGCCGCGCACCGACCACTCGAACCAGTTCCCGTTGAACTCCCAGGCCAGGCGGACGATCGTCGCCGGTCGGCCCTTGCTGACCAGCCAGCGACCGAACTCGGCCCAGTGGCTGTTGTAGGCACCGGACGCGCACGCAGCCAGGCTTCCCTGGCCGGTCGGGTAGAACGGCTGGGAGATGACCCAGGTGCCCGGGAAGGTGGAGAACTTCTCCGGGCTGCCGCCCACCCACGGGTGGGTGATGGTCTCCCAGCTGCCACGGTCGGAGAAGGTCAGGACGACGTTCACCGGCGAGCCGCGCAGCGCTTCCCAGCTGCGCACCGTCGCCATCGAGTTCGCGTAGACGCCGCTCATGCCGCCCGGGACGCGCCCACCGCCGCCTCCGGCGGGCCGTTCGCTGCCGGCCGCGCCGAGCGCCGCGCGCGGCGCGGGTGGTGGTGGCGGCGCGGCGGTGGTCGGTGGCGGCGCCTGCGCGGTGGCCGTCGCCGGAACGGGGGAGGGGCTCAGGCTCACGACCGGCGAGGGCGACGCATCCGGGCCGCCGGTCGACGTGGTTCCCGGCGGGATCCTGCGCAGGTCACTGGGATCGATGGCCGAGGCCTCGACCACGGCCGACGAGTCGCCGTCGCCGCCTTCCGGCGCCAGCGTCCAACCGACGGCGACTGCGACAAAAGCCATAACGCTGAGTGACGCGATCCAGGCGGGGCTATGGGCGGAACGGCGCCGCCTGCGCGCGCCGTTGCGCGAATTCGGAGAGCTGGGCTGGCCCTCCGCACGATGTCTCACCGCGGACATCCCTCCGTGCCCGGCATCTGACGTGCCGGACGGTGTCGTTGTGGACCCCCCGGTCCCACCCGCTGACTCCTGAGCGGACGACCCTCCACAGCCTTGGCTGGAGAAACTCGTTCTGGCCACCCTGACGTGACTAGACAGTTGTGACGGGAGCCTACACGGAGGTGGATGGCCAGGTCGGCGGGGGGAGGGATCCCTTACGGACTGTGGTGCTGCGTGTCCGATGGTTGTTTCGGACCGCACCTTGTCGTCTGGACGACAAGGTGCGGTGACATTGACGTCATACCGCCCCTCTTGACAAGGAGCAGTCACCCGGTGTCACGCAGTCCATGCGCATGGTCACTCAGGGTCATTCGCTCTTCGGGGTCGTGCGTCCTCACCCGGGGAGGTCCTGGTCACTCCCAGCGAAGAAGAGGGGTGATGCGGCGGGTTGCGACTAGTCGGTGGAGTCCGGGTCCGGGTGCCAGGCGGGGTGTTCGCGCCGGGCCCAGGGCAGCGGAACCAGGCCGGTGCGCATGCCAAGCCGGGCTACCGGGTCGCGTGAGGCCATCCACAGATGGCCGCAGACTCCGAGGAAAAGGCCAAGGGCCAGCAGGTCGTGGACGAACGTCGCGCCGGTGCGGTAGCTGACCGGAAACGGACCACCGAACTCCATGAGTGCCCCGGTCCCGAGCATGACCAGGACGGAGCCCGCGACGAACGCCGCGTACAGCTTCTGGCCGGGGTTGAACTTCCCGACCGCCGTGGTGTCCCGACGGCGCGGCCGGGTCCGTAGCCAGGCCCAGTCGGCGGTGGTGAACCGGTCGAGCTCGGCGAGGTCACGCCGGTAGGCCGCGGAGACCGCCGCGGCCAGCATCGGTACCGGCAGGGCGAGCCCCGCGTACAGGTGCACCGCCGCCACCAGCGGCCGCCGGCCCACCAGGGTCGCCAGCGGTCCGAGGTAGAGCACGGCGGCCGTGGCCAGGCAGACGGCCGTCAACGCGGCCGTGCACCAGTGCGCCCACCGGGCCGCCAGCCCGAACCGTTCGACAACCCGCGGCGCCGGCTGGAGTGGGCCGGCGGCGGGACGATCAGACAGGTTCATCGTCCCGGCCGTTCGACCGGCCGATCCAGCCGTCGACGTCGTAGCCCTCCCGCTCCCAGAAACCGGGGGCGACCGCGGCAACCGCCTCGATCTCGGCGAGCCACTTGATCGACTTGTAGCCGTACATCGGTGCCACGTAGAGCCGGACAGGGCCGCCGTGGTCGTGGGTGATCGGGCCGTCGAGCATGGTGAGCGCGACGAGAACGTCCGGCCGGCGGGCCTGCTCGACCGTCAGGCTCTCGTCGTAGACGCCGTCGAAGGAACGGAAGGTCAGCGCTGCCGCACCCGCGCGGAGGCCGGCCGCGTCCAGCACCGCCGCAAGGCGCACGCCCGTCCAGCGGACGTCGGCCACCCGCCACCCGGTCACGCACTGGAAGTCGCGGACGAGTTCGGTCTGCGGCATCCGGGCGAGATCGCCCATGGTCAGGTCGAGGGGGCGGTCGACCAGCCCGTGAACGCGGAGCACGTAGTCCGCGGCTGTCCGCGTCGGGACGTGGCCGACCACCGAGTAGTAGCGGAACCCGCCGGAGGGGAGCAGTCCGGTCAGCCCGGTCGGGTCGTTCTCCCGCAGCGGTGCGACGAACCGTTCGGTGCTGCGCTGCAGGTCCGCGCCGACGACGACGCCGAGCGCCCCGAGCCCGAGCATGGCGAAGACCACCCGTCGCCCTACCGGAGCCCCCTCGGTCACACAGCTAGTGAACACCTCCCAGCTGTGGCTGCTCCATCCGTGTCTGCCCGCCTCTGTGCCCGGTCGGTGCAGGGCCGCTACCGAACCAGGTGCGTGCGTCAGGCGGTGACGTCGCGGCGGCTCAGGCTCACCGCCCCGAACGCGCCGGCGACCAGCGTGTAGCCCAGCGCGGTGAGCAGCGCCGGCGTGTAGGACGCGTCGGGCAGTCCGCCACGGCCCACGGCGTCGAAGACAAGGCCAGGTAGGACGGAGGTCGCGGTCCCCCAGGATTCCTGGACGATGTGTTCGACCGGGAACATCCACGCGATTCCGACCAGGAGGGCGGCCGTCGTCGAGCGCAGCGCGATACCCAGCGCGGTGCCGATGACAGCGAAGAAGACGGCGGCAAGCAGCGCGTTCAGATAGGCGCCGGCGGCGTCGCCGAGCGCGCTGGACGTCCACCAGGCTTCGGTCTCCACACCTCTGACCGCGGCCAGTACGGCGGCGGCGGCCACGCTCAGGCCGAGAGCCGCGAGCAGTGCCACCGCGACGGCGCTGAGCAGGACCCCGAGTCGGCCGGCCAGCCAGCCGAGCCGCCGGGGCTCCTTCAGAAACAGGGTGCGGAGCGTGCCCTGGCCGTACTCGGCGGTGATGCTGACCGCGAAGAGCACGAAGACGAGCAGGCCGATGAAGGTTGTGCCGCCGCGGAACCCCAGGATCAGCCCCTGCGAGGTCGCGAGCTGGTCGAGCGAGATGTCGAAGCCGACCGTTCCCGGACCGGGGGGCGAGGAGGTCGGATCGGCCAGCGTGATCGCCAGCACCGTCGACAGGACGGTCAGCAGGCCGAGCGCGGCCATGGCCAGTACTGTGGCCGGCCGCCGCAGCTTGATCAGCTCGGCGCGGTACGCGCGGACGACACAGTGCAGCGCGTTCATCGGGCCCCTCCGACTGTGCTCGGCGCGGCGCCCGCACGGAAGCTGTCGACCAGGCCCTGGTACCGCTCTTCCAGGCTGGCGCGCCGCCAGGTGATCTCGATCAGTGTGATGTCGCGGGCGTGCGCCGCACGGCTCAGGACCGCGAGGTTGCTGACCGCCTGGTCGCTCTGGTCGGGCCGGCCGACCTCGACGAGGAGCCGGTCGTCCAGCCGGTCGACGGGCAGCCCCAGGCCGGCGACCAGATCAGCCAGCATGCCCAGGGCGGCGGGATGCTCCGGGCGGAGCTCGACCTGGCTGGTCGCCGCGGCCATGAACCCGTGGGTCGGGCCCTGGTAGGCGAGCTGGCCCCGATCGAGCACGATGATCCAGTCGCAGATCTGTTCGACCTCGGCGAGCAGGTGGGAGGACACCAGCACCGTGCGTGAGCGTTCCCGGCCGCCGGGGGGCGCCTGGGCCAGGGAGCGGATCAGGTCGCGCATCTGCCGGATGCCCGCTGGGTCGAGGCCGTTCGTGGGCTCGTCCAGGATGAGCAGGTCGGGGTCGGACAGCAGCGCCGCGCCGATGGCCAGCCGCTGCCGCATTCCGAGCGAGTAGGTGCGGACGTCGTCGTCGCCCCGCCCGGTGAGCCCGACCTGATCCAGAATCTCGTCGGTGCCGGCGGGGTCCTGCCCGGCGAGCACCGCCAGCGAGGCGAGGTTGCGGCGCCCGGACAGTGTCGGGTACAGCGCCGGGCCTTCGATCAGCGCGCCGACCCGTGGGAGATAACGCGCCGGTGCACCCAGCGGTTCGTTGAGCACGGTGCCGGTGCCGGCGCTCGGGCGGACGAGGCCGAGCAGCATCCGCAGAGTGGTTGTCTTGCCGGCGCCGTTCGGGCCGACGAACCCCGCGACGACTCCGGCCGGGACGGCGAGGTCGAGGCTCTGGACCACCGTGCGGCGGCCGTACCTCTTTGTCAGCCCGCGGATGTCGATCGCTGGGGCCTGCTCGAAGGCGAGGTCTCCCGCCGGGGCGCCTGCTGCGGGAAGGCGGTGGGTGGGTACAGGGCGGGCTGGCGGATCGCCGTCGGGTGGGCGGGGCGCGGAGTGGGCCGGCGCCTTCGCTGTCCTGGTCATGGCCTCCACGATGATCGCCGCGGGCCGTCGCGTCGTCGGCCGTGGATCGTCATTCGGCTGCGTCCTGATGCGTGGGCCGGCCTACGCAGCCAAGCGCACACCCGGCCCGTGCTGCGTAGGGCGGGCGGTCTACCCGACCAGCCCGGCCTGGTTGGCGAGGACGGCGAGCTGGGCCCGGTCACGGGCGGCGAGCTTCACCATCACGCGACTGACGTGGGTACGGGCCGTCGCCGGGCTGATGACGAGCCGGGCGGCGATCTCCTCGTTGGACAGGCCCAGCCCCACCAGGCCCATGACCTCCCTCTCCCGGACGGTCAGGCTGCCCAGATCCACGTTCAGCGCAGGGTGGGCCGGCCGGCGGGCGAACTCCTCGATGACCCGCCGCGTGATGGTGGGTGAGAGGAGCGACTCTCCGGCCGCGACGACCCGGATCGCCCGCAGCAGGTCCGCAGGCTCGGCGTCCTTGAGAACGAATCCGGATGCCCCGTTGCGCAACGCCTCGAAGACGTACTCGTCGAGCTCGAAGGTGGTGACCATGACCACCCGCGTCGCCGCGAGGACCGGGTCGGCGGTGATCTCGCGCAGGGCGGCGAGCCCGTCCAGGCCGGGCATTCTGATGTCGAGCAGGAGAACGTCCGGGCGGGTGCGGCGCACCAGGTCGATGGCGGCCCGGCCGTTGTCGGCCTCACCGGCGAGATCGAGGTCGTCCTCGGTCTCGATCAGGACCTTCAGGCCCAGCCGGACGAGCGGCTGGTCGTCCGCGATGACCACCCGGATCATGGGGTCGACTCGACCCCGGCGGTTCGTGGCGCGCCTGGCGCGCCTGCCGACTCGGTGGCAGCGCCAGCGGTGGTCCGGCGGGCGGTGGGGCCCGGTCCGAGTGGCAGCTCGGTGTGCACGCGCCATCCTCCCGCTGCCCACGGGCCCGCGGTGAGGGACCCGCCCAGTTCCTCGACACGTTCGCGCAGGCCGCGCAGGCCATGGCCGACGGCGGCGACGAGCGTGGCGCCGTGCGAGCCGGCCGCCGGCGCCTGTGCGGGCCGGTCACGGACCTCGATCCGCAGCTGGCCGCCGGCCGAGTGGAGCGCGACCCGGACCTCGGCCGGGCCCGCGTGGCGCAGCACGTTGGTGAGGGATTCCTGCACAACCCGGTACGCGGCGAGGTCGACCTCGGCCGGCACGGCGCCCAGGTCGCCTGTGGTGACCAGCTCGACCATGGTGCCGCACAGCCGCACCTCGGCGATCAGCCCGGGCAGCCGGCGCAGGCCGGTGAGCGGGGTGCGCGGTGCCTCTCCCGCACCGGTGCCCGCGGGGCCGCCAGCAGGCGCGCCGGAGGGCTGTGCGCCGCTCCCGGGGCTGGGGCCTGGCCTCCGCCGTTGTCAGCGTCCTGTGCGTGG
>NZ_JBFLUG010000210.1:0-8976 GCF_041008525.1 Parafrankia sp. FMc2
CGGCTTCGTGCTGGCCTGGTCCCGGTGGCGCCGCCGCCACCAGGCACGCGCACAAGCCAGCCACTATCGCCGCCAAGCCGCAGCACTCCAACTCAACTGATCACAAAAGTCGGGCTGGAGTACTAGGCAGGTCAGCCGCCTTACGGCTGGAAAGAGGGGACCCGGATGGCCGCGGTCCCCTCTTTCCGTCTGCCCGCCCGACCCTGACAGGGATCCTTCCTCGCCGCTGACGAACCTGACGAGGTCCACTTCGGGTGACATTGTCCGCCGTTTTCCAAGAAATGTGGAGCGACGGGATCCACGTCTCCGGGCGGAGTCCCGAACAGTCGACCGTCCTTCTTGGAGCTAGTGATTCATCCGACATCTGATGTTGTCGGAAGGTCCTGACCTTGTCTGCCCCCTCTGACTAGGTCGCCTCTTCGGTTTTGCCGTCGTGATGACCATCGGGCTAGGATTTCGGTAGAGGTACGAAATAGCGAACGACCTACCGTGAAGAGTCCGGAACAGTGGCATGACCTTGTGTCTCCTGAAGAAGGAAAGCGGCTCCATGCAGAAATCCAGGGCGGCTCGACGAACACATCCGAACCAGCCTCGGTCGGGCTGGAGTTCGCTGACTCCAGCCGAACTGCAGGTCGCGCGTCTGGTCGCGCTTGGAATGAGTAACCGCGCGGTGGCCGAGGAGCTGACGATCTCGCCGCACACCGTGAACACGCATGTGCGAAACGCGTTCGCCAAGCTCGATGTCTCCAGCCGTGTCCAGCTGACCCGGCATGTGCTGCTCCACGACAAGGCGCCTCCTCTGACCACCCGACTGCGATAGCGAAAGGACCCGATTCCTATGTGCGGACTTGCCGGCTGGGTGAGTTACGGACGGGATCTGACCGGCGCGACCGACATGGCCTGGGCGATGACCGAGACGATGATCTGCCGTGGTCCCGACGCGGGCGGCCTGTGGACGTCGAAGCACGCGCTGCTCGGCCACCGGCGGCTCGCGGTCATCGACCCGGGGGGCGGACGGCAGCCGATGGCAGCCGCCGACGACGGCGGGCAGCCGGTCATCACCTACACCGGTGAGGTCTACAACTTTCGGGAGCTGCGGGACCAGTTGCGTTCCCGGGGCCACCTGTTCCACACGTCCAGTGATACCGAGGTGGTGCTGCGTTCCTACCTTGAGTGGGGTGCTGCCTTCGCCGAACGGCTCAACGGCATCTACGCGCTCGCGATCTGGGATCCGCGCATCGAGGAACTGCTGCTGGTCCGCGATCGCATGGGCGTCAAACCGCTTTACTACTATCCCACCGTCGACGGAGTGATCTTCGGTTCCGAGCCGAAGGTGATCCTGGCCCACGACGAGGTCGAGGCCGTCGTGGATGTTGACGGCCTGCGAGAGATCTTCAGTATCGTCAAGACACCCGGGCAGGCGGTGTTCCGCGGTATGCACGAGGTACTGCCGGCCACAGTGCTCCGTTTCTCCCGTGCGGGCAGCAGCACGCAGGCCTACTGGACGCTCGAGGCGCGCGCACATACCGACGACCTGGAAACCACGGTGGCGCGGGTGCGGTCACTGCTGGAGGACATCGTCGAACGGCAGCTCGTCGCCGACGTCACCGTCGGCACGCTGCTCTCCGGAGGCCTGGACTCCAGCGCCGTCACTGCTCTCGCCGCGGCGGCCCGCGCCAGGCACGGCATCACGGAGCCCCTCCGGGCCTACTCCGTGGACTTCGCCGGGCACGAGCAGCGCTTCGAGTCGAATGTGCAGTGGGAGGATCCGGACACCCCCTTCGCCGTCGAGGTGGCCGCGAAGGTCGGCGCCGAGCACGTCATCGTCGAGCTGCACAACGAGGACATCCTCGCGCCCGAGGTCCGCGCCGCGGTGCTGCGCGCCCAGGACCTGCCCGTGTCCACCGGAGACATGGAGTACTCCCTGCTGCTGCTGTGCCGTGCGCTCAGAGAGAGCATGACGGTGGCGCTGTCGGGTGAGGCGGCCGACGAGCTCTTCGGCGGTTACACCTGGTTCCACGACCGCGAGGCCGTCGAGCTCGACAGCTTCCCCTGGCATCACCCCTTCGAGCAGGCCGGTGGGGTCGGCGCGCTGCGCGAACTCGGGCTGTGGGACCGGCTGGACCTCACCAACTACGTCAAGCTGCGCTACACCGAGGCGCTGGAGGAGGTGCCCCGGCTGCCCGGAGAGACCGGACTCGAGGCCCGGATGCGGGAGCTCAGCTATCTCAACATAACGCGCTGGGAGAATTTCCTCCTCGACCGCAAGGACCGGATCAGCATGGCCGCCAGCCTTGAGGTCCGGGTGCCGTTCACCGACCATCGGCTGGTCGAATATGTCTACAACGCGCCGTGGTCGATGAAGACCTTTGACGGGCGAGAGAAGAGCCTGCTGCGCGCGGCGATGCGCGGAATTCTGCCCGAATCCGTTCTGGACCGTAAGAAGAACCCCTACCCCTCAACCCAGGACCGTGACTACGAGCTGGCTCTGCGCCAGAAGGTCGAGGCGGTTCTCCGCCACGGCGCGCCCGTGCTGGGCATTGTTTCCGAACGGGAGGTGCGCAGGCTCCTCGACCGACCCGTCGGCTCGTACGCGATGGGAGGCCCGTGGGGGGCGCGCGCCGTGCTCGAACGGCTGATCGAGTTCAACACCTGGGTGACCGAATACGGCGTCCGGATCGCCTTCTGACGGATACGGCCGACCGCCGGGCGTAGTGGAGGAGCAGCCAATGGAGGACAGGACCGCCCTGGTCACCGGCGCGGCCGGAGGCATCGGCGAAGCCGTCGTGCGCACCCTGGCGGAACGCGGCGTTCGGGTGGCGGCGCTGGACGTGGATACCACCCGGCTGTCGGAGTCCGTGGGGAGGCTGCGGGCCGAGGGACTACGGGTGACCGGTGTGTCTGTCGACGTCACGTCAAGCGCTGATGTCGAGCGGGCCGTCCCGGAGGCCGAGGAGACCGTGGGCCCGCTGGACTATCTGGTCAACGCCGCGGGTGTGTTGCGGCTGGGAGAGGCCCGCAAGCTCACCGACGAGGACTGGGCCGAAACCTTCAGGGTCAACGCCACCGGCGTCTTCTACATGTCCCGCGCGGTGGTCAACCGGATGGTTCCGCGGCGTTGTGGTGGTGCGGTGGTCACGGTCGCCTCGAACGCGGCGGGCACCGCCCGTGCCGAGATGGCCGCGTATGCGGCATCCAAGGCGGCGGTGAGTGCTTTCACCAGGTGCCTCGGCCTGGAGGTCGCCCAGTTCGGTATCCGCTGCAATCTCGTCGCCCCGGGATCCACCGACACTCCGATGCTGCATGGCATGCATGACGGTGACGTGGCCGTGCGCGCATCGGTCGCCGGCACCCCCTCGGCCTTCCGCGTCGGAATCCCTCTCGGCAAGGTCGCCCGGCCCCGCGATGTCGCCGACGCCGTCGCCTTCCTGCTGTCCGACGAGGCCAGCCACATCACCCTGCACAGCCTGACCGTGGACGGCGGGGCGACGCTCGGTGTCCACTGAGGAGAATCCGGTGAAGAACAGCATCCGAGGCATCCCGCCCATCGACGCCTACCCGATGCCGACCGAAGGCGACCTCCCACCGGCCGCAGTCTCCTGGATTCCCGACCCCCGGCGTGCCGTGCTGCTGGTGCACGACATGCAGCGCTACTTCCTGCGACCGTTCGCGAGTACCGGGTCACCAGGGGGGCCGCTGGTGCGCAACGCGGCTCTGCTGCGCGAACGGTGCGTCGCGGCCAGGATCCCCGTGGCCTACAGCGCCCAGCCCGGCGGCATGAGCGACGAACAGCGTGGTCTGCTGCGTGACTTCTGGGGATCGGGCATGCAGACGTCGCCAGCGGACCGGCAGGTGGTGGACGAGCTCGCGCCCGCCTCGCTGGACTGGATGCTCATCAAGTGGCGCTACAGCGCGTTCTTCCGCACCGATCTCCTGACACGGATGCGTGCTGTCGGTCGTGACCAGCTCATTGTCTGTGGCGTCTACGCCCATGTCGGGGTCCTGATGACCGCGGTGGACGCCTTCAGCCACGATGTCCAGCCCTTCCTGGCCGCTGACGCGGTCGCGGACTTCTCCGCCGACTACCACCGGATGGCGCTGCGCTACGCGGCCGAACGCTGCGCCCGGGTGGCGACGACCAAGGAACTACTCATGGGCATCGAGGCCGACCGGTGATCGGCCGGGCGTCGGCCGCCGTCGCGGACACCGGGCTGCTGGACAGAATGCTTGCCGAGCGACCGCCTGCGTTCGCACTGCTGTACCGGCCGGACAGCACCGGTCCCGGTGAGGTGGATCTGCTGATCGGGGAGGTCTCCGAGTGCGACTCACTGGTCGGCATACCGCTGGTGGACGAGGCCTACCGGGGGGTGGGTACTCGGCATGAGGTACTCGTCCTCGTGCCCTACCGGCAGATTGCCGAACGCGGGTTCGCCGCCATCGATGACGGCGAGTCACTGTTGATCCTCCGGGTACGCGAGCAGGGTGTACTCCCGCTCGCCGAGATCCGTCGTCGGTTGCCCGATATGTCGGTGTCCTTCTCCGGGGGGCGTTTCGACACGGACGACGAGGCCTACGCCTCGGTAGTGCGCCGGGTTGTCGCCGACGAGATCGGCACCGGCAAGGGCGCCAACTTCGTCATCAAACGGTCGTTCACCGCGGACATCACCGATTTCACTCCCGCCGCGGGCCTGGCGTTCTTTCGGCGCCTGCTGGAGCGTGAGGTCGGCGCCTACTGGACCTTCCTCGTCCACACCGGCGGCCGCACCTTCGTCGGCGCGACGCCCGAGCGACATGTGAGCCTGCGCGACGGTACCGCCGTGATGAACCCGATCAGCGGCACCTACCGCTATCCGGCGAGCGGCCCGACGCTGGATGGAGTACTGAGCTTCCTCAACGACCCCAAAGAGACCGATGAGCTCTACATGGTCGTCGACGAGGAACTGAAGATGATGTCCCGGATCTGCGAGGCGGGTGGCCGGGTGACCGGCCCCCACCTCAAGGAGATGGCACGACTGGCGCACACCGAGTACTTCATCGAAGGCCGCACGACGCGCGATGTGCGCGACATTCTGCGGGAGACCATGTTCGCGCCCACCGTCACCGGTTCCCCGCTGGAGAGCGCGGCCAAGGTGATCAGCCGGTACGAGTCGGGCGGCCGGGGCTACTACAGCGGCGTCGCGGCTCTGATCGGTCGCGACGAGGCAGGATCCCGCTCGCTTGATTCGGCGATCATGATCCGTACTGCCGACATCGACCGTTCCGGGCGGATGCGGATCAGCGTCGGCGCCACGCTGGTGCGTCACTCCCATCCGGATCACGAGGTCGCCGAGACCCGGGCGAAGGCGGCCGGGCTACTCTCGGCGCTGGACGATGCCGGATCGCCCGGGTTTGCGACGTCCCCACAGGTTCTCAGCGCGCTCGCGCAACGCAACGAGACCATCGCGCCCTTCTGGCTGCGGGATGCCGGACGCGCCCGTGAGCGAAAGTTCGACGAACTGGCCGGGCGGAGCGTGCTGGTCGTGGACGCGCAGGACACCTTCACCTCGATGATCGCGCACCAGCTCTCATCACTGGGCATGCGGGTGACCGTGTGTCGGTTTGATGAGCCGTACGACATCGAGGCCCATGACCTGGTGGTGATGGGCCCCGGTCCCGGTGATCCCTGCGTGACGGACGACCCGAAGATGGCCCATCTGCGTGACACGATCGCCCGTCTGCTGGCCGTGGGACAGCCGTTCCTCGCGGTGTGTCTGAGCCATCAGATTCTCGCAACCCTGTTCGGACTGCCGTTGGTCCGCCGCGATGTGCCCAACCAGGGAGTGCAGCGCGAGATCGACTTCTTCGGGCGCCGGGAACGGGTCGGCTTCTACAACACGTTCGCCGCGCGGTCCGCCACGGACAAGATCGAACATCCGTCCCGCGGAATCGTCGAGATCTGCCGTGATCCGGAGACCGGCGAGGTGCACGCAATGCGCAGCAGCGGTCTTGCGTCCCTGCAGTTCCATGCGGAGTCGCTGCTGTCCCGCAACGGGGTGGACATCACTGCTTCGCTGGTCATCGAGGTGCTGCGTTCATGCACGCGGTGATCGTGTGGTGGGATCTCGCCGGCTCCGGCCAGACAGTGGAATCCCTGCGGACCTACCTGCGGGATGAGGCGGTGGATCGGTTCAGCCGTGTTTCGGGCCTGCGGCTGAAGATCTGGATCTCGGACGTGGCGCGGCAGCGCTGGGGCGCGGTCCTCCTATGGGAGACCGCCGAGGCCGCCGCGGCGCCGCTCACTCCGCGGGCAGCTGAACTCATCGGCTTCCCCGCGACCTTCGGTGATGCCTTCGACGTCGAAGCGACGGTGGAAGGCCCGCTCCCGCTGGCATCCGTCCCGGGACGCGGGCTCGCTCTGGAAAGTTGAGCCAGGAACCTGACCGCGGCAAACACGAAAGGGACTTCGAGCGCACCATGACGAGGATCGTCGTCGCCGGCGGCGGCATCGGTGGATTGGCCGCCGCGCTGAGCATCGCGCGCAACGGCCACCAGGTTGTCGTCCTCGAACGTCAACCGACCTTCGAAGAGCTGGGCGCAGGCATTCAGCTGGCACCCAACGCGTTCCGGGCACTGGATTCTCTCGGCGTGGGATCAGCGGTCCGCGCCAGTGCCGTCTACATCGACGAGCTGCGTTTCATGGACGGTACGACCGGCGAGTGTGTCACCCGCATGCCGCTCACCGAGGCGTACCGTGCCCGGTTCGGGAATCCGTACACGGTGGTTCACCGCGGTGACCTGTACGAGGCCCTCCTACGCGCCTGCCGGGCCGCGCAGCAGGTCGAACTGGTATCCGGTGCGGAGGTGACCGGGTACGCCCAGAGCATGTCCCAGGTCACGGTCAGAACACAGGATGGTTCCCTCATCACCGGTGGCGCGCTGATAGGCGCGGATGGCATCCGCTCGGTGATCCGAGCGCGTCTTGTCGGCGACGGCGAGCCCCGGGTGTCCGGTCACACCATCTACCGCTCCGTGATTCCCATGGCGAAGGTGCCCGAGGATCTGCGCTGGAACGCTGTGACGCTGTGGGCCGGTCCCAGGTGGCACTTCATCCACTACGCGATCGGAGGCGGGAGGTACCTTAACCTGGCCGCCGTCCGCGATGACGGGGCCACCCAGATCGTGTCCGGTGAGCCGGTCGAACGCTCGCAGGTCCTGGGGGAGTTCCCCGGTCTGGGCAGAACGAGCCGCCGGCTGCTGGAGCTCGGGCAGGACTGGAGAACCTGGGTTCTGTGCGACCGTGATCCGGTGAGCACCTGGACCGATGGCCGGGTGGCCCTGCTTGGCGACGCCGCCCACCCCATGCTGCAGTACGCGGCTCAGGGCGCCTGCATGGCTTTGGAAGACGCCGTCATCCTGGGCGTGTTCCTCGACTGCGACGGTGAGAACATCGGCCCACGCCTGGAGAAGTACGCCGCCGAGCGCCGTGACCGCACAGCCAGGGCGCAGCTCGTCGCACGCGAGATGGGCGCCCGCCTGTACCACCCGGCTGGAGATGAGGCTCGCGCCCGCAACGCCGTCCTCTCCTCCATGTCCGTCGCCGACCTGTACGACCGGGTCGACTGGTTGCATGGCTTCTCTCCGCAGCCACACCGATGAAGGGCATCGGCTCCACCCACCTGCGAGCAGGTCGTCGACCAGCCGCGCACGCAGAACGCCGGCCTGCCCTTGGTCGAGGACACCTGCTGTCTCAGCCTGAACCATATCCACCGGGCAACACCCCTACTACATAAAGTGATCCATTGATCGGTCGCTGTCGCCCTGCCTGATCGCAACGGGCCACACATCCCCCGGAGGGCCAGAAGGTATACGACAGCAATCACTGGATAGCGACAGACACTTCTTCGCTGCCTTGCCACGGATGGCAGTCGACAGATGTCCGCAGGCGGATACCTGGGTAACTACGGCCCAGATCCGCCGGCGGTTCGCAGAGCGGTCGAGTGTGGGAGTGGTGGCATAAACCATCCTCCTGACCGACAACCATCCCGCTGATCGACCCGGATATCTGTCGGGTTGTGAGGTGAAGGCAGGTTCTTGTCCGATCCCCGTCGCAGCTCGTCTGCCAGACCGCCTCCTCGGCAATCTTCCTGACAGTTACAGAGGGTTTCGTGATGATTGCATGGCGAGTGTCAGGGGGGTGGAGACCTGGGTCGTCTGGCCTCGTCTCCATCGTATTTACGCAGTTCTCGAAAAGCCACTGACCAGGTGCTTAACAGCTGGATCAGGAATTGTCCGCGAGATTGCCGTGACAGGGATCAGGGGGCACGCTCCGACAGGTGGAGCGGGTAGCTGTACGTGGTCGGCCGAACGCGGAGAATCACGGCAGGCCAGCCGCCCCCTCGCTTGCGCGTCGTGACAGGATCTCCACGGCCGGCGGGGCTGTCGTGGCAGGAGCTTCGGACGCCCATGGCCGGTCCCTGCGCCCGACTGCGGGTGGTCCTGGCCGACGACGAGGCCTTTCCTCGTGAGGCTGTTGCTGTTCTACTCGATCGTCACGGTTGCGACGTGGTAGCGCAGGTGGCGGATGCGGCTGGTCTGTGCGACGGCGACAGCGGCCTTTCGCCCTGACATCGCGGTGGTTGACCTCGGCCTGTCGGGCGCCCGCTGCCTGGAGGGGCTCGAGGCGGAGGCGGTGTCGGGTACCTGCTCAAGGAACGGATCGGCGGGGCGGATGAAGCGGCTACGCGTGACGCAGCACTGGCCGGTGGTTGTCCCCCTGGCGGCCTGGCTGGGCGGTCTGGTCGTCGCGCTTCCGGTCGGCGCGGTCGCCGGCATCTACCCGGCTGTCCGTGCCGCCCGTCTCACTCCGGTCGGCGCGCTGTGCCGGCTCCTGCCCTGGCCACAGGCCACCCGCCTGGACGAGCTGGCGCCCGAGCGGGTGGCGGTGCCGAGCGGCTCCCGGGTACGCCTCGACTACAGCGGCACCAGCGGCGCGGCCGG
>NZ_JBFLUG010000211.1:0-8839 GCF_041008525.1 Parafrankia sp. FMc2
AACACACAAGCCCTGGCCATGGACGGGGGTTAAAAAATATGGCACTGACTATTCGGTACGCTGTTGAGTTCTCAAGGAGCAGATGCTTCCGGCTCTTGCCCTTCGGCGTTCCCCGGAGCTTCTTTAACTTACCTGCCGTTTTCCGCCGGTGTCAAATCGCTGTTCTGGCGATTTGCCCTTCGGCTTCCGCCTTATCCGTTTCGACCTTTCGGTCCCGGCTGCGGCGACTCGGTAAAGCTACCGAGGCATTCGGGGTTGTGTCAAATCGCTCCGGCTCGGCCGGCGACTGCCACCTTTCCCTACGGTACCGCACCGTCCGAGAGCCGCTTACCTCGGGGGGTCCGTCCGCGCCCAGGGTCCCGGCACGTCCGCTGACGCGTAGGCGATGGGTCGGAGCCGGGCTTCTGGTGGGGCTGTGTAGAGAGACGGGGACGCGGCCGGGCGTCTCGTGGGTGTGGGTACGACACCCGAGATCATGAAGGTTACGTGGGCCGCCGCCGCGACCAGCCCGGGAACCGGTACGCGGCGGCGGGTCGCGGTCGACGGCAGGACCCTGCGAGGCTCCCGTACCGGCGACCGCTGCGGGTGGCCCTCTGCTCTCCGCGCTCGACCATGGCACCGGCGTCGTGCTCGGCCAGGTCGCGGTGGACGCGAGATCGAACGAGATCCCCGCGCTGCCCGCCCGGCTCGCGGACCTCGACCTGACCGGCGAGATCGTCACCGTGGACGCTCTTCATACCCAGACCGAGACCGCCCGCTGGCTGATCGGCCGCGGAGCGCACTACGTGCTCACGGTCAAAGCGAACCAGCCCAGCCTGCATGCCCCCAGCCCTGCCCTGGCGCCAGGTGACGACCACCACACGCACCGTCGAGCGTGGCCACGGCCGCCGCGAGCGGCGCACCGGCCGGGGTGGACGGCCCGGTCCAGTACTGGCCGCGGGTGACCGCGGCGGCGCTCTACCTGTACGCGGGACCTGTACGCGGGCCAGCTCCTGTCGAAGGACCGGACCGCGACCGCGCTGGGTGTGCTGGTCGGGATTCCCCTGTCGGCGACGATCAACCAGCCGCTCCCGATCTACACCACCTGGAGGAACTCACCGTTTATATGTCATCGCCCCTTTCACCGAGAGGGTTCAACCGAGGAGGCTCGCAACCATGGGGGCTGGGACGGCCCTGACCGGCAGGTCGAGCTCGAGGACGGATTTGGTCGCGAGGATGCCGCGGCCGTACTTCGCTTCGATGCGACGCGCCTCCGCCCGCCAGCCGCTGTCGATCCACGTGGATTCGATGGGGGTCGTCGTCATCGGACCGGCTTCGCTGGGAATCCACACCGGGCCGAGGTCGATCTCATTACCGGAACCGGTCCGGACATAGCCGATCGTGTCGTCGGCGATCCAGCGTCCTTCATCGATCTGATCGATGGCGCGGGCGAGCGTGACAGCGAGCGTCATCTCGCTCAACGCGGTGAAGTCGGGGCGAGGCAGGCCTGGGCTGGTCAGCGCCGGCACCCACGCCAGGATCGGATCGGTGAGGTACAGCTTGGGCTGGGTCCCGGCGACAACCCGGCCGTCATCGCCGCGCTGACGGCAGCGCAACGCGGCATGCGAGTGACCAGGCGGATGATCCTGCGCTCGAACAGGTCACGGTTCGGGTAGCCGAGGTCCGAAGCAGTCGCCGTGAGATTCAGGGGACTCGTCATACGTTCGGCGATGCCGCCGAGCAGCAGCGGAACGGAGTCGGTAGGCGCGTCCGGGTCGACGTCCGCACGCAGCCAGGCGAGCAGGTCTCGCAGGTAGGCAGGGCTGACCGCGCCGGTGCGCTGGTGTTCAGCGACCGCACGGGGAAAACCGCCGAAGCACCGTCGAGCTCCCCGGGATGGGTGACCGGCGGTAGAGGCAGCTGGGGACGGGTCGCGACGAGGTAGTCACGGAAGCCCATCGGGAGGAGCTGGCGAATGCGGTGCCCGCTGCCGGAACCGGCTCGGCCGGCGAAGAGGTTGCCCTGCACGTCCTCGGTGCTCACCCAGCGGCTGCCGGTGGCGACGACGGTGACGACGGTGACGACGGTGACGTCACCGAAGTCACCAGTGTCGCGAGCAGCTTTCAGGACGCTGCTCCAGCCGGTGATTCCGGAGATCTCGTCCAGCAGCCACACCCGACGCCGGCGGGTCGGTGCGTCCACTGACCGGGTCAGTGCACGACCCAGCGTCAGCAGCCGCCGCAGGTCGCGTGCGGCCATGCCGTCGCAGGACACGTAGATCACCTGCCGCGGATCCACGTCGGGGTGAGCGCGCAGGCGCGCCGCGGCGTCCAGGACGGCAACCGTCTTGCCGGCTCACCGCGGCCCGGTCACCACGGTGAGGGTGCCGTCGGGCGGAGCCTGGGCAATGTCGTCGAGGACACGCGTCCGGTAGCCGAGGTCGTAGCCGGCCCGGTCACGCAGCGCGCGGTTGGCTTCCGTCCACGCCGTCGGATCCGTGCCGGCAGCCGCGCTCGCCCACCACGGGTTCGCATCGGCGAGGATGCGCCGCGGCTCATCGTCTCGCATAGCCAGGACGCTACTCAGCAACACCTCGGAGGGAGGGGGGTAGAGCCATCCTCGACACCGCAGAAGAGGGGGGTACGGCGGTACCCGACACCACACGAGGGGATGCCCGGCGACGACGTCCTGCGGGTCGGCGCCGGGTCCGGTGTTCCGATCGCCCAGAGGGTTCGTCACCGTATGGAGCGCGGCGAAGAACGCTGCGGAGCACTACCGGTCATCGCGCGACGCTCCATACATCCACGTCATCGGTCGTCCCCACCCGGCGGGTCTGCCTCGTGCTGACCGGTACGAACGTCCGCGCCGGGCGTCGTGAACATCTGGTAGACGGGGCGCAGCTCCTCGCGGAGGTCACCGAACGGTTCCACCACCAGCGGCCCGCACAGCTGCAGCAGGATGTCGGGGCGCCCTGCCGGAACGTGCTGATCGGGCGCGGAGCCCCGGCCGGCGGGGACTCGCGATGACCGGCCGGTGGAAACCGGCGATGAGCGGCCGGCGGGGACCGGCGACGTCCAGAAGGCGGACAGGGCGGTCGGCAGCGGTTCCGCGGTTCCGCCGGCCAGGCCTGTGCCCGGGGAGGCCGGGGTGGCAGGGTCTGACGCCGGGGAGCCGGGCGGGTTGATCGCAGCCGGTGCCCCTCCCTGGCCTACCGGCCAGGAACAGGAGCGCCTGCCTGTTTCCTCGGTGTGGGAGATGGATCGCGGGCGGCGGCGCCGGATCTCGGCGAGCAGCGCGTCGCGTTCCCTGCCGCGCAACGCGAGCAGCGCGAACGGGTCGAGGTTGATCGTGTCGGCGAGCTGGTGGCAGGCCGCCACGAGATGCGCGCACGGCCGCTGCCAGTCGGTGCACGTGCAGTCCATCGCCAGGTCGTCGGCACGCTGGGGAAACAGGGAGAGTCCGAGCGCGGCGAAGACGTCCTCGAGATCCGCGGGCATCGAGCCGGCCAGCAGTGCGGCGGCATACCGAGCCTCGGCAGCGAGGGCGTCCTCGAGGCGACCCCAGGCGGCGTCACCGAACGTCCGGACGGCGAGCCGGGGCTTGTACAGCTCCTCACCACGGTCGCGGACCATCGCGACGACGAGGTTGCCGGATCGCCGCACGCTCAGCACCGACTCGGTGCGCATCAGGGCGCGGCCGGCACGCAGCGGCTCGGGCAGGCTCATGCCCTCGATCAGCGCGAGGAACCGCGACGACCACCAGGCCCGGCGACGGTCAGTCATCGACGGCCTCGGGGGCGAGGGCGACGAGATCCCACAGCTCGTCGGTGGACAGCGACGCCAGCCAACTCTCCCCGCCACCGACGACCGTCCGCGCCAGCGCGGCCTTGTCGACGAGGATCCGGTCGATCCGCTCCTCCAGGGTGCCCATGCACAGCAGGGTGCGGACCCACACGTCGCGCCGCTGCCCGATGCGGTGAGCGCGGTCCGTCGCCTGCGCCTCCACCGCCGGGTTCCACCACCGGTCGATGTGGATGACGTGGTTCGCGGCAGTCAGATTGATGCCATTGCCACCGGCCCTGAGAGAAAGCAGGAAGACACCTGGGCCGCGCTGGGTCTGGAAACGTTCGACGAGTGCGTCCCGTTCGGCGGCGCGCAGGCCGCCGTGCAGGAACGAGACGTCGACCCCGAGCCGGGTGGAGAGGTGGGGCGCGAGCATCGCGCCGAAGCGGGCGAACTGGGTGAAGCAGAGCGCTCGCTCGCCGTCCGCGACGATTCCGGTGAGCAGGTCCTCCAGCCGGGCGAGCTTGCCGGACCGGCCGGGCAGCGCCGAGGAGTCCCCCAGCAGGTGGGCCGGGTGGTTGCAGACCTGCTTGAGTCTCGTCATCGCCGCGAGGACGACGCCGTTGCGGCGCACGGTGGACGAGGCATCCCGCAGCCGCTCCATCATGTCGTCGACGACCGCCCGGTACAGCGACGCCTGCTCCGCCGTCAGTGTGCACAGCTGGCGCAGCTCCACCTTGGACGGCAGGTCACGCAGCACCGCCGGGTCGGACTTCACCCGGCGCAGCACGACGGGGCGGATCCGTCGGCGCAGCCGGGCGGTCGCGTCCGTGTCGCCGTACCGCTCGATCGGCACGGCGTAGCGGGCGCGGAAGGAGGCGGCCGAGCCGAGCAGTCCGGGGTTGACCGCATGCATGATCGACCACAGGTCGCCGAGCCGGTTCTCCACCGGGGTGCCGGTCAGAGCGATCCGGTGGCGGGCGGTCAGCTGACGGACGGCGCGGGCCTGCGCGGTCGCCGAGTTCTTGATCTGCTGGGCCTCGTCGAGGACGATCCGCTCCCAGGTGACCGCGCGGAACTCGTCGATGTCCCGGGTGAGCCGCGGGTAGGTCGTGAGAACCAGGTCATGCCCGGACGACGCCTCGGCGACGTCCACGCCTGCCGCTCGCCGGCGGGCCTCGTGGTGGGTGTGGACGGTCAGGCCGGGCGCGACCCGCGCCGCCTCGCGCCGCCAGTTCCCCAGCACCGAGGTAGGGCAGACGACGAGGGTCGGCCCCCGGCGCGCGGCGGCCCGGGCGCGCAGCTCCAGCGCCAGGACCTGGATGGTCTTGCCCAGGCCCATGTCGTCGGCGAGGACGGCACCCACGCCGAGCCGGTCGAGCAGGGCGAGCCAGGCGAGGCCGTCCATCTGGTACGGGCGCAGCCGCACGCCCAGCCCGGCCGGCAGGTCGCCACCCGATCCGGCACCGGCACCGGCACCGGGCCCTGGCCCGGTGCCCGGCTGGTCGGCGGGACCGGATGAACCGGAAGGGCTGGATGAACCGGATGGGCCGGTGAGCAGCGCGCCGAGCCAGCCGTCCGCCATCACCTCGACGTCCGCGCCGGATGCGTCGTCGCTGCCGGGGCCGAGACCGGTGTGGGCGAGTGCCTCGCCGACGGTCATCCGGCCGCCGGCTGTCTGCCGGGCCAGGTCCAGGCCGGCGAGCTGGCCGGGGTCCACCCGCGTCCACCTGCCCCGGACCTTGACGAGCTCGGCCCTGGCCTTCGCGAGCCCCTCGAGCTCGGCGCGGCTCAGCTCGACGCCGCCGAGGCTGACGGCCCAGCGGAAGTCGACGATCTGGCCGAGGTCCGTCGTGACGTCACGCAGAATCGGCGCCACCGGGTTCACCGCCCGCACCGTGAGCCGGGACGCCAGGCGCGCCGGCCTCGTCCACCACGATGGCACGAACACCCCGAAGCCCTCCTGCTCGAGGGCGCCGGCGACGTCCAGGAACCGCTGCGCCTGTTCGACGGTCAGGTCGAGGCCGGCCGGGCGGGCCTCGTGCAGCGCCCGGTCCAGCGCCGGCCACACGGCGGCAGCCCGTCCTAGCCCACCAAGCAGCGACTTCTCGGCGTCGGTGGTCCACGCGGCAGGCCCGGCGGGCCGACGGCGCCAGATCTGGCTGGCCGGCACCTGGACGCCGGGATCGTCGACCGCCTGGAGCAGGAAGTCGACCCGCCAGGCGTCGTCATCGCCCGGGGACGTCCGCGACAGCGCGCCCGGCTCCCCCAGCCGGAAACAGACCCGCATCGGGGACGTCCACCTGCCGCCCGCACGCCACGTCTCGACCTTCGCGGCAAGCTCGCGGGCCGCGCCGCCGGTGGCGGTGAAGTGCGGGGCAGCCTCGGAGCCGTCGGTGCCGTCGAGGGCACGCAGCCAGCCGGCCGCCGCCCGGGCCAGCGAGGATCGCCGCGCTCCCGGGGCGCGTGCCGCAGGACGGGCAGCAGGCCGAAGCCGGCCACGCACGTGGGTCTCCACACGATGGTCCAGCGCGGCGCCCAACGCCTCGGCCGGATCGCTCCCCGCGGCCTGACCCACAGTCGTCTGATCCGCGGTCGTCTGATCCGCGGTCGTCGGGCCCTCAGTCACTGGGCCCGCGGCAGCCCGGAACGCTGGCGGCATCGTCGCGAGCAGCTCGTCGAACCGGTCGGCATCCGGCCCGGTGAGGACGGGTGACCAGCGGGCCAGGGGCCGCGCCCCGTCCCAGCCGACCGCAGGGAGGACCCGCCCGCGGTCGACCAGATCCACCGCGAAGGCATCGACGGCCAGTAGGAACAGCGCGGACGCCCCGAGTTCGAACGCCTCGCCGGGTTCCCACCACGAGCCTCCGGGCGCGGGCGGGACGTCAGGACGGATCGTGTCGACCAGCCAGCGGCGGAGGACCGGACTGTGGGCACCCGCGGCTGCCCCCTCCCCCGCTGGCCCAGGTGCGTCGTCCGCCAGCGCCAGCGCCGTTGCCCTCGCCGATGCCAGCTCCGGCGACGGCAGCGGCCCGGCGGCCGTACTCGGCAGCAGCACCGCAAGCCGCCCGCCCATGGCGGACCCGCCGGTGGCGAGCGGCGCCAGCTCTGCGGCAATCGCCGCAAAGGGATGCGGATGCGGTGACGGCGCTGGCCCCCGCGGCGTCTGCTCCCACCGCCGCGTGTCCTCAGCCCACAGCCAGGCACCGCCGGTAGGCGCGCAGATGCCGTGCACAACCAGCATCGGCACTCCCCGGAGCCCCGCGCTCGGATATCCCCACAGGGCTCACCGGCGAGCTTACGTAAGCATCGGACGGCCCCGCGGGGCGCCGACCGGGCATCCGGGGCCACGCGGCGATCTGGCCCGGCTGCTGCTCGCGCCAGGCTGCTCCTGGCGAGGTGCCCGCCGCCCGCCGCCCGCCGAGGAGGCGACGCTGGCCTCCGTCACCGATCTCGACGGCCATACCATCACCCTGATCGAGAAGCCGTCGGTCTGACGGCTCGAGCCTGACCCGGAGGGCTGCGCCAGATGAGCCACTACGACCTGATCGTCCTCGGCGCGGGCAGCGGCAACATGCTGCCCGGTGACGATCTGCGTCACCTGCGCACAGCGATCGTCGAACCGGACCGCTTCGGCGGCACCTGTCTCAACCGGGGCTGCATTCCCACGAAGATGTTCGTGGTCGCCGCCGAGGCGGCGTCGAATGCCCGCGCCGCCGCCCGGCTGGGCATCCACGCGACCGTCGACACGGTCAACTGGAAGGAGATCCGGGACCGGATCTTCGGGCGGATCGACCCGCTACACGAGAAGGCGCTCGCCTACCGGCGCGAGAACGGGATCGACGTGTACACCGAGCCGGCCCGTTTCGTCGCCCCGAAGACCGTGCTCGTCGGATCCGAACGGCTCACCGCCGACACCTTCGTCGTCGCCGCCGGCTCACGGCCGAAGCTGCCGCCGATTCCCGGACTGTCGGACGTCCCTTACCACACGTCCGACACCGTGATGAGAATCGACGAGATCCCCACGTCGGTTCTCATCGTCGGGGGTGGGTTCATCGCGGCGGAGTTCGGCCACGTTTTCGCCTCGTTCGGCTCGCAGGTGACCATCGTCCAGAGCGGGCCGCGGCTGCTCATGGCCGAGGACGAACAGGTCTCAGCGGCGTTCACCGAAGCCGCCGACCATCGCCACCGCCTGTTCCTCGAGGCTCAGGTCAGCGCCGTCCGCCCGGACGGCGCCGGGATCACGGCCACCGTGGCCGGCCCGGCCGGCGAGGTCGACGTCCACGCGGACCTGCTCCTGATCTGCACGGGACGCCGGCCCAACACCGACCTGATCAACGCGGCAGCCGGCGGCCTCACTCTGGACGAGCACGGCCACGTGGTCACTGACGAGGCGTACCGCACCGGTGTTCCCGGCGTCTGGGCACTCGGCGACGTCGCCAACCACTTCCAGCTCAAGCACATGGCCAACGCCGAGGTACGCGTCGTCGCGCACAACCTCCAGCACCCCGGCGCGGAGCGCGGGCTGACCAGCCCGGTCGCTCCCCATGCGGTGTTCACCGAACCGCAGATCGCCAGCGTCGGCCTCACCGAACAGGACGCCCGCACCCGCAATGTGGACCATGTGGTGGCCCTGCGGCGGTACTCCGACACCGCCTACGGCTGGGCGCTCGAGGACACGACCGGCTTCGCGAAACTCCTCGTCGACCCCACCGCACGGACCCTGCTGGGCGCCCACATCTTCGGCCCACACGCCGCCCTCCTCATCCAGCCACTCATCCAGGCGATGTCACTGGGCCAGACCGTCGACCAGATCGCCCGAGACGTCCTCTACATCCACCCAGCCCTCACCGAACTCATCGAACAGGCCCTCCTCGACGTACCGTCGCCCGCGAGAACCGAACACTCGTGACCGGAGGCGCCCATACACCGGCCTCGACGCACGGCCGGCTACAGAATTTGAATGGTCGGGGTCTGTTTGATCACATCCGGTCTGTCCGGGTATGACCCGGCCGTGCTCAGCCCTTGTAGCGGGCATGAGGTATGCGGATGGTGGCGGGCTTACCGCGCAGGGTCGT